>JAADYV010000196.1 GCA_010092855.1 Chloroflexota bacterium
AGTAAGGCCGGTCAGTGATCGCGCCCGTGGTCCACACACCAGGAATCATCTCGGTTGGCTCATCGCTAAGGCGCAGGTGAACGGCTGCCGCCAGTTCCTCACGAGGCATCGCAATTCCGACGGATTTGCGATCATCACCAGAGTACCGCGGGCGGAACAGGTCTGCGTTGGCGTATAGCGGCACATTCGGACGGATCAGGGGCAGGACGTGCGGCAACCCCCAGGTGTGGTCGTTGTGCGCATGGCTGATAGCAATCGCATCAACTGCACCCAGATCAATATCAAGCAACCGGGCATTATGCAGCAGCACGTCACCACTCTCACCCGTATCAAACAGCACCTGTCCCGCCGGAGTTTGGATATGGAACGCAACACCGTGTTCAGCCCGGAAGTCCGTATCCGGCAGGGGATTATTCTCAACTACACAACGAATCTGGATCATGGCTGACTCCTCAAAGAAGAATATTTAGGTTTTTGGCAAAACGCCACCTGATCTAGTGCAGCTTTTCGGTGTGATCCACGATGTCGCCGCTAATGAAAGCCTTGACCGCGTCCTCTGCGGTGGGGATGTCCGTCACAATGGGCTTGATCTTGGCTGACTCCATGGCGAGGTACGCGCCGCGCCCCATGCCACGCACCAGGACCGCCTCGCAGTCGGTAATCGACTCGATCATGCGTTTGTGTTTGCGATCCGGCCCAGGGCCAAATCCGTGTCCCTGGCCATGCTGGTGGTCGTGACCATGTTCGTGATCATGATCGTGGTGGCCTTCGGCGGCAAACTGCCGGTGCCCGGCTTTGTCGCGCAGCTCGGTTCCCGTAATCGCGCCATCTTCGACCGTGAACACAAGGTAATGCGCGGCGCGGCCAAAATGCTGGCTGACGGTCTGGCCGTCATCGGTAACAACAGCTATTTTCATCTCTTTTCCTCCAATACATCAATCAGGATGCGCGCGGCTTGTTCGACCAGTATCGCGCATGACTCATGCTGCTCTCGTAGGGCAGCGCATTGGGACGAACCCAACTCGGCGACAAAACGTTGGTGAAAGCGCGCCGATAATTCCTGGCAAAAGTCATCATTTTGGTCGGCGCTGGTGCGACCATGCTCGATACCGATGAGCATCACGCCGCCGCTGATGGCTCCGCACAGGTCCCGCGACCGGCCTACCCCGCCCGCGAATCCGCTGCTGGCACGGATCACGTTTTCATCCAAAGCCAGGTTTAGAAACTCGCCAACAGCCATCAGGATCGCCTCGGAACAATGATACCCCTGGCGCATGTAGTCACCCGCCCGGCGAACAATCTCAGATTGTGTGGTCATATGTGGTATTCCCGCTTTTTCGATACACGAAGAAAAACGAACTACGCTAACGTCAAGCTGATTGGACAGTGGTCGGAGCCCATCACGTCCATGTGAATCTCGGTGGTCACGACACGCTCGCGCAGGTCGGGTGTGATGAAGAAATAATCAATCCGCCAACCCACATTCCGTTCGCGGGAATTGCTCCAATAGGGCCACCACGTATACACGCTTTCCAACCCCGGATTCAGGTCACGAAAAATGTCGATATAGCCCTGCTCCACCACCTGGTCGAGCCAGGCGCATTCTTCCGGTAAAAAACCGGTGGTTTTTCGATTCTCCTTCGGGCGGGCCAGGTCAATTTCCTTGTGCGCGGTGTTGACGTCGCCGCAGAAAATGACCGATTTCCCCGTGCCACGCACATCATTGCAGTACGCCAGGAATGCATCATAGTAGGCCAGCTTGAAGGGCACCCGGCTGTGATCGCGGCTGCCATTGGGGAAATAAGCCGTCAACAGTACAAAGTCGTCATATTCGGCCACGATGGTGCGACCTTCGCTGTCATACTCGGCGATGCCCAGCCCGATTTGCACGTTATTCGGTTCTAATTTGCTATACAGCACGACTCCGCTGTAGCCTTTCTTTTCGGCTACCGCCCAGAAAGAGTAATAGCCCACCGGTTGGCGAAGTTCATCGTCAAGCTGGTCAGGTGATGCCTTGGTTTCTTGCAGACACACGATATCAGCATCCACCGCCGCGAACCAGTCCAGGAAACCCTTTTTCTGTGCTGCACGAATGCCATTGACGTTCCAGTTATACAGCTTCATTTTCTTCCACATTCACGGGCAGTGTAAACTTGAAGTCCGCCCCTTCACCCAACGTACTCTCTACCCAGATACGTCCACCGTGCAACCCTACTAATTCACGGCAAATAGCCAATCCCAGGCCAGAACCACTCTGCCGCCGCAGTGGATCGTCATCAACCTGGCGGAAACGCTCGAACACTTCAGACAGACGATCTTGGGGGATCCCACTGCCCGTGTCGGCGACGCCGATCAATACCATATTTTCGGCTTGCAACCAGCGCGCATACAAGGTGACATCGCCTTGATCAGTGTATTTGATTGCGTTCGAAAGCAAATTCAGCACCACTTGATGAATGCGCTTGGGATCGAAGCGCAGAGTCGGCAGCTTGTCGTCCAGGTCAAGATTAAAGATTACACCATCTGGCCACGGCAAGGCCAACCCAATCCCATATAACTCAGTCAGGAAGTTGCCCAGGTCGTGGTCTTGGGGATGGATCAGGAGTTGTTGCATATCGCTTTTCGTCAGCTCGAACACATCATTCATCAGGTTGGCGGCGTGTTCGGCAGAAAGTAGCGATTTTTCGATCCATTCTTCCTGGTCGGGGGTCAATTCGCCAAAAACACCCTCCAGAATGGTTGACAACGCCGTCACGACCAGGCCCAACGGTGAACGCACATCATGCGCGAGGTTGCTGAGCAGCGATGTCTGCATCTGGTTGGCCTGCTCCGCCTTCAGCCAACTCTGTTCGGCGTGTGCCATTGCCTGCTCCAATTCACGGGTGCGCACGGCAACGCGCGCCTCCAGTTCATCATTAAGCAACGCATTTTCGATCAAAACGGCAGCCTGGTTCGCAAACAATGTCATCAAGAGCAGGTCAGGGTCGCTAAAACAACCTGACGTGATGCGGTTTTCCAGATACAGCGTGCCGATGGCAACGCCGCGTGAAATCAGCGGCATACACAAGACCGAGCGCAAGCGCATGCGGGTCACGCTTTTGGCGTTTTGATACTTGGGGTCGGCTACCGCGTCATTGAGTAACACCGGCTCACTAGAGGTAATTGCCTTGTTGAGAATAGACCGGCTTACGCGGCTGTCGGGGCTTTCCAGCGTGTTCCCTTTGTCATCACGGGTCACCCGGAAATCGAAGGTGCCGTCTGGCCGAAGCAACACCAGGTGACCGTATTCAGCTCCGATCAGGTCGATGGCCTCGTCCATCGCATAGTCGAACAATGGACCTATGGTGCGTGTCTCGGCCATTTTGCGGCTGATATGCAATATCCGCCTGAGCGCGTCCTGTTCCATAGTATCAATCCTCCACTTGCCCCCCGCATCGATATCAGGCTTGTGGTTCGCTTACATCACCAACACGTTCTCGTTCTTCGGTGCGCCCAGGGATTCGGCACCATTCCCCTGGTTCACAGAGAACAATGTCCTCCACCACCCGGTTATACTCGTCCTTCAAGAAGAATTTGCCTCACTCAAGTCAGAATTATACCACGTTCGGTAGACTACCCCGCATAAGTGCTTGATCGGCCAAGAACGGCTCGCCAATTCACTACGATTCACAGCAACCCGTATGGAGACACAGCGATACGCAACCAACCATCCCAACCTGCGTAGTATGGGATGTTGCTCAACCGGCCTGGCACAGTGCACCCGTGCGCACAAAGCTGGTTTTTTATTGTGCCAGTGCTACAATTAGTCCGCTCTACGACACAATACAACAACCATGCAGTTTGAGTAACTACCGATCCAGCTAAAGGGGGCCGGTTATGATCAAGACCCGAGTTCGCAAAATCCTGCGTGATGTATGGGCACGCAAAGGACGTACCGCGCTCGTCTCCATCGCTATTCTTATCGGTGTCACCGGTACAATCGCGCTGTTCTCGATGAGCACTATTATTGTGGGCCAGTTGGAAGAGGACATCAACCAAGAGGATCTCCCCATGGTCCAGATCTTCGTTGGTCCCAACGCGGATGTCCCACTCCACGACGCTACCTATACCCAAATCATGCAAACCTCAGACACGGTGCCGGGTGTAACCGAAGTGATGGTCGGCTTCGAGGACAGCCCGTTTCCTTTTAAGGTCGAACCAGATGACGAACGGTTCGAAGATGGTCTGCTGCAGGCATCGGCTATTTGGAATGGCGACACTGAGAACCCGGCGCTGATATCGGTGTTCGGTGACGAGCCAACCGAAGAATACGCAGCGGCCCCACTTGAGCCAGCACGTTTGTTGGAAGGACAGGGGCGTTTTCCTCAGACCGGGCAGAATGAACTGGCCATTGAAAAACGCATGGCGGACGAGTATGGCCTCGAGGTAGGCGACCCGCTGTATGTACGGGTGCTTAGTCCAACGCCACTCAATCCGGAGAAGGTCATTGAAGAGGGCGTGGAAGAGTGGACGATCACGGGGATCATATTCGATGCGTATGGTTTCGAACCGTCTCTCTCAGTCTATCCCACGTATTCCGATGCCCAATATATCCTCAATCTTGACGGGTTTGCCAGCGTAACAGCGCGTTTCGATACCTTCGAAACGGCTGAGGACGAATTTGAGGAGTTCCAAAACCTGGTCGCAACGCTTGGGACGGCAGAAAACGAGCTGCGCGGCATAGCCGAAGAACCCTCAACTCAACCCTATGCGGTTGGTTTTTCGCTGCTGGAAGACCCGGCGCAAAACACCCTCATTGTGCAGGCACAGCAAATCGGCGATCTCATGGGTGCCCTGGCGCTGATGTCGCTGATCGTGTCGGGTTTCCTGGTCATCAATGTCATCAACTCGCTGGTGGTGGAGCAAAAACGCCAGATCGGTGTGATGAAATCGATGGGAGCCACCCGCGGCGATAACTTCTTCATGTATTCAGGCATCGCCTTCACATATGGGTTGTTGGGGGTCATTCCCGGCATCATCTTCGGCATTCTCGGCGGAAACGCGGCAGCGAATGCCCTGGCCCCAGAACTGAACACCCTGCTCGAAGGCTTCAACTACTCGATTCCGTCAGTCCTGCTCGGTGCAATCGTCGGGTTGTTGGTGCCGGTGGTGGCGTCGCTGATCCCGGTTTTCAATGGCACACGGGTGCAGATTCTGGAAGCGATGACCGACCTCGGCATCGATGCCAATTACGGCTCTGGCCCGATTGCCAAGGGCATCGGGGCTTTGCCGGTTCCGGTCACTATCCGCCAGGGCTTCAGCAACGTCAGCCTGAAAAAGGGCCGCTTAGCCTTTACGGTCCTCACCCTTTCGGTTGCTGCTGGCACGTTTATGGGCATCTGGGCTATCTTCGAAACGTTCACCGATGGCATCGCCCTGTTCATCGACAACTACAATGTCCAGATTGGCGTTGCTCCTGCCGATGCCCGCGACCCAGCCGAATTCAAAGCCATCCTGGAGGACAACTTCCAAACGGAAGAGCGCGACTACATCGAGACCCTCGAGCCACTGATGAATCTGCAGGTCGAGTTTGAGGGCTACGATCCAGAAGTCTCTCCTTTCGGCCCCCCTGGTATCTTCGCATACGGGTACGATGTCGAAAGCGAAACGCCAGGCTTTAACTTCACCATCGACCAGGGTGAGCCGCTTATGCCGGAAACGAAGGATGACGGAATCATCTTCTCCAGCGCGCTGGCCAACCACATGGACGTGGGCCTGAACGACGAGGTAATCCTGAAAGTCCCCGGCAGAACCAGAGAACTAACGATCGTGGGCATTTCTGAAATCCCGCTTGATCAGGTTTGGCTGCACTGGGAAGTGCTGGCCGAAGTCGCCGGGTACAGCTACGACGTCATTGTGGAGGACGACCCAGACTACCCCCTGCCACCCGACTCTGCAGTGCTGACTCAGCTGTTATCCATAACACCACTTGGTGGCTTTGTTAAATACGACAGCCGGCTGGACGCGCAAACTGGCGATGACGCGATTGAGGTTCAGGCTATCGGTATGACACCTGCTATCACCGAGATATTGGCTATCGATGAAGGAGGCCGGTTCCCCGAACCCGACTCGAATGAGATCATCATCAGCCGGGAAATGGCTGACGCCAGGCCAGACGGCAGCTTTACCTTTGCCGACGATCCAGACGCTGCCGGTCCGGAATACTACACACTAACGTTGGCCTCGAGGAACGGCCAGGAAGAAACATATACGATTGTTGGCGTCTTCGAACTACCTGGCATAGACCAGAGCATGGCGGCCCCGAGCGATGATGCAGCCCTCGAAGGCGAAACGCCAGTTCCCGAGTTGGACCCGGAAGTGATGCAGAGTTTGATGACCATGCCGGACGAAACAGTCGGCTTCTACTGGCAGGACCTGACCACGCTAGACAATGTGCTGGTCAACAGCACACCCCGCCCGCAGTTCTGGTCGATTATCACGCCGCTTGATGATCCCAGCGCCGACGAACTGGAAGACATGTTGGACGACATGGAATACGTGCTGAGCGACCAAAATATCTCCCTCTTCGGCCTGAACTTTGTCGAGTTGACCGACCAGATTAGCCAGGGATTCGCCATCATCCAGTCGATTTTAAGCGCGGTCGCCGGTCTGATCGCGGTGGTGGGGGCGCTAGGCCTGCTAACAACCTTGTCGATGAGCGTCTTTGAGCGGCAAAAGGAAATCGGCGTGATGCGCTCGATTGGGGCTGGCTCATTGACGATTGTTTTCCAGTTCCTGACCGAAGGTCTGGTTGTGGGCTTTATTGCCTGGATTGTCGGCATCCCGCTCATGATCGTGATCCAATTCGTCCTGCTGGAAGTGATCCAGGCGCGAGACCTGTTCCCGGTCGAATTCTCTCCGACTGCCACCCTGATTGGCCTGATCGGTATGATCGTGATCACGGCCATAGCCAGCCTGTGGCCATCGGTTTCGGCCTCGCGCAAGACCGTCTCCGACATTCTGCGCTACCAGTAAACTTCACGTCGCAACCGCAAAACCGACAACCAGCACCCGTCTTCCCCGGCGGGTGCTTTTTTCCGGTAGCAGCATTAGCCAGTTTGTGCATACTGTTTTTCCTCAGGTATGCTTGGAAGCAGTACAGTCCACTACTCAACAGGAGCCTGACGATGACGACTGCTCGGTTGAACGCTCACCAGTTAACGCAATTGACCAATATCTACTTTGCCGGCGCTCAACTGTTTGCGGCACCTTCAGACTCGAAGCTGCTGCGGCTGCTGGCCTCGATTGGCCGCGACCAGCTCGCGGAATTGATGACGGAGCTGCATTTCGAACCGGGCGACGTCGTGTGTTACGAGGGCGACAGCGGCGACTCAATGTACCTGATCCGATCCGGGCGGGTCGCCATCGTCAAAGGGGATTTTGACTCCCCTACCCTGATCGGCTATCGAGGGCCGGGCGAAGCGGTGGGTGAAATGGCACTATTGGATGGCCAACCGCGTTCCGCCTCAATCGTAGCTTTAGAACCTCTACGGTTGCTACGCATTGACCGGGAGAGTTTCCACGCCTGGTTGACTTCTTCACCGGATGTCAGCATGAGCATCATGGCGGCGCTGAGTATGCGCCTGCGTAACTCAGACTATATGCGCACAGTCGGCGATCAGGTAGAACAGGAACTCGTCCAGCAGGTGACCGAATTGCAGTCCGAAAAAGAGCACCTGCTCGAACTCCAGCGCGTGCGCCAGGAAACCAGCAACCTGGTCATCCATGATTTGCGCAATCCGCTGGGCGTAATCGCTGGTGGCTTGAATATGCTGGAAATGGTGTTGCCAGAGGAGGTGCTGGCTGATAACCGCGATATTCTGGACCTGGCGGTTTCAGCCAGTGACCGGATGATGCGCCTGGTGGATTCGCTGCTGGACGTGGCCCGGCTGGAAACGGGCGAGATGAGACTATCCCTGGGCGCAACGAACCTGGGGACGCTGATGGACGAGGCCGTTAATCGCACACGGCTTGCTGCACGCCAGCGCCAGGTAACTGTCCACGCCGTCTACCCGGATGACATGCCATCCATCGTGATCGACGGTGAAACGATTGACCGGGTGCTGGCCAACCTGGTTGATAATGCGTTGAAGTATACGCCTGCCGATGGCACAATCACCGTGGCCGCCGACGTGTACGACGACGAGCTCGTGCTCAGCATAACTGATACCGGGCCGGGTATTCCTCCTGACCAGCGCCAGCGCATCTTCGAGCGTTTCGCCCAGGTCGAGGGCTCTAGCGTTGCGCATAGGCGGCGCGGGTTCGGCTTGGGGTTGACGTTCTGTAAGCTGGCGGTTGAAGCGCACGGGGGCCATATCTGGGTGGAAGAAGGACCCGGCGGCATCGGCAGCCGGTTTGCATTCAGCTTGCCGTTCTGATGTTCTGACCAGTTGATACATCCTCAACAAAACAACCAATCCCCGCGCGGTGCTGTGCATGGGGATTGTGCTTGTGTGTGCCGTCTCAGCCTGCTAACGCGCTTTGACAGTCACCATGTCGGGCTTCAACTCTACCTCAGCGTTAGACACCCTGATCGATCGTTCCTCGCCAGGAATGAGGTCGAAGTAGTTATCCGAAAACCGCGTGGCCTCGTGTGGCACGATCAGGTGTACAAAATAGGCATAAGCAGCATCGGCGCGCAGCGTTACGTCGAGGGTCTGAGTGTCTACCTGCGTCATCTCGACAACCAGCGGCTGTGGCTCCCTCACCAGATCCTTGATTGCAGCGAAGAAATGGCGATTGGGCGGAAACAGATCGTTGGCAGCGTGCACGCTCAGGTAACGGTCGGGACCGCGGTCTAGTTGACCTGCATCCCAGCGCAGCACCGCCATACTGGCATTGGGCGGGACATGGACAGTGTGTGTGAGTTGGTCGCGCTGCACACCGTCGAAAGTGCCCTGAGTGACCGTGATTTTGTCGCTGACCTCGTGCCGC
>JAADYV010000197.1 GCA_010092855.1 Chloroflexota bacterium
ACGCCGCTCGCCGATCGGGGCGCGTGACGACGTGGAAGATGATCGTGGACGTCCGGGGGCGCGGCGGTCGAACCTGCCGGGGCAGACCGGGCCTTCGCGGTCACAGGGGGACCGGGGCGCGGGTGGTTCGCGCACCAGCCCCTACAGCGGTAGTCAAACCGGCGAACGCCGCGCTCCATTTGGGCGATCAGCAGATGACGACGCGGACGACCGGGGGCGACCAGGTGGCACGCGCTCCAGCCGGTCGGGGCGTACTCCTGGCGGGACCACTTCACCCACCAGGCGCTCCAGCCCAGGGCGCACCGAGCGTGATGGCCCGCCACCGCGTTCGGCATCGCGGCCCAGTCCGATCCGGGATCGCGGCACGCCTGGACGTGGCGGGAAGGACGACGATAAGGACAAGGAAAAACGCAGCTCGCGGCGACCCGGATTAGGCCGTCGCAGCAAGGATAAAGACGACGATAAGGACAAGCGCGGCGATAGGGGCGCTGGCCCACCCGCGCGGCCATCTTCGCGGTCTGGCCGGACGACCGGTGCCACAAGTGGGACGGGCCCGACTCGCTCCGGCACGCGGCCTCCCAGCCGCTCCCGCACCGGAGGGACTACAAGTGGCACGGGGCCAACTCGTTCCGGCACGCGGCCTCCCAGCCGTTCCGGTCAGGCTGGCGGGCGCACATCCGGCAGTTCACGTACTGCGGGTGGATCGCGGGGGGCAGGCGGTGCTGCTGCGGCAGGTGGCGCTGCTGCTGTGGGCGGAGCCAGGCGCAAATCTGGTTCCAGTGCAGCGTCCCGCCAATCCGCGTCCACGGCCAAGCCCGCCGGACGCCGGTCCAAAGCGCCCGCGAAGGCTGCTCCATCACGGGCCAAGTCGAAAGCCAAGCCGCTACCCGAAGCCAAAGCTAAGAGCGGCATGACGCTGCAGGGCGGGTTGGACTTCGACCGGAAGATCGACCTGGTCGGGATCGCGCTGGCTGCGTTTGCGCTGATCTCGTTCTTTGCTGTCGTCCCGTCGATGTCGTTTGGCATTCTGCCCCCCGTGCAGGGCGGGCTGACGGGCACGCTCAACGATGGCCTCTCCGCGATCTTTGGGTGGGGCAAAATCGCTATTCCCGCCGCCGCCATCGCCATTGGTGCGTGGCTGATCGTAGAGCGCTTCGAAGATACTGGCTTCGAACTGGATTACTTCCGCATCCTAGGCGTGCTGATGTTGTTTGCGTGTGCCCTGGCGTGGATTCACATGATCGAGTTGGTGAATGATCCCGCGCCCAGCGTGACCGCTTTCCGCCCCATGGCCGAAGATTTAGCGAAAGAAGGGGGCGGTGGCGGCTGGATTGGCTACCAGATTTATCTCGCGCTGCTGGCCCAACTGGGCGATTGGGGCACGCTGTCAGTGTTGATTGCGTGGTTGATTGTCGGCCTGATGCTGACCTTCGATGTTTCGGTGGTTGAGCTGGGACAGTTCGTGTTCGGGATACTGGCCATCTTCCAGTTGGGTGGTGGCAACCGGGCACAGAAACGGGCTGCTCGGCAAGCAGCGCGCGCGGAGGAAGTCGAGGTTGCCCGGCCCGAAGGTGAACCGGCCCGGATACCACTGGCGACAACTGCGGCAGGCGCGGCAGTAGTGGCCAGCACCGCGTCTGCCCAAGAATCCTCAGATACCAGTGAGAAAAAATCCCGGCGCGGGCGGCGTGGCAAGAAGGACAACGCTGAGCGTCGCTCAAAGGACAGCTCAAAGGACAAAGGCCAGGCCGATACCACAGCCGACACAGCCGCGACTGGTGCCGCTGGTGCCGAAACTGCGGCGATTGGTGCGGCTGCCACTTCTGCCCGGTCGCGGCAGGGTCGCGCTCAACCCGGCCAGGCACAGGCTGATCAGGCGCAACCGGACGGCGCATCTGCTGCAACCAGGGACGAAGCTCCAGCCCGCCCGCAGCCCGTAATCCGGCGGCCCGGCCAGGCCAGTGACTCACCGCCTGCGCGCGAAGGACGTTCGCCCAGCCAGCGCCCGCTGCTTGAAACTGACGCCGAAGACCGCGCGGGTCCGGGCCAGGCTGATGCACGCAAACCGGCCCGCCGCCCGATGCCGCAGCTCCGTTCGGCGCGTCCTGGCTCGACTGGCGCGGCGGACTCTGCTGGTGATGCACCCGAGCAGACTGCTGCAGAAAGCGAAACACCTGCCGCGGCTGGCGTTTCAACGACGGAAAATGCCGCTGAACGCCAGCAGCGACTGCGGCGCAGTATCCGGCGTAGTTCCAGGCCGGACGCAGCGGCTGCAAACGAAAAACCTGCTGGTGCGCAAGAGTCCAGCGAAACACCAGACCAACAACCGGAAGCGGCTGCATCGGATGGCAAAGACTCTCCCAGCGAGGAGGGAGCCAACCGCCGTCGTGGCTTGCTGCGGCGAGGACGAGGCAGTAAATCTGGCGACGAAAAACCGACGGAAGCCAACAGTGAGTCTGCTGCCAGCACTGATACCCCATCTGAATCCGCTGGGCCCGCCCACCGGTCCTCGTTTGCATCTCGCGTGATGGATGAGGCGGAAGATAAGGGCAATGTGCCGGGGATTCCTGTTCCGCCAGGGGCTGACAGCGAACGCCGTGCTGCCGGCGGACCTGGTCGCCGACCTACACCGGACCGCGCGAGTCCCGGTCCCGGTACCCCGGGCCGCACGTCGCCGCGTACCCTGCCCGGCGAATCCGGGCCGGGTGATACACCAGTCGGTGACACTGCCGCAGGCGCTGCGCCAACCGGGAGCACGCCGCCAGCGCGCGAACGCCGGGTATCGCCCTTTGGCCGCGAACCGGGTGCTGATTCCGACACCGGGCCTCGTCCCGAACAAAACCGCCCGGCGGCATCGGGTGCATCCCGGCCCGAACGCAGCCACCCCACATCGCCGTTTGCTGACCGGGATGCTGGCGATGGGCCACCTCGCCGCGAACGGCCTGATGGCACCGACCGTCCGGCACGGCGACCCTTGCCCGGACGTGACGCGGCGACTGAAGACGCTGATTCTGGTCCAGGCCAGCCCGATCAGCTACCCGAACAGCCAGCGGGTGACTTGCCTGCCGTCGAAGAACGGCCAGCGCGTCCGGTGGGTCTGGGGCGCTCGTCGGCCCGGCGCACTGCTCTCGATGCTGGGAACCAGGCTGGACCAGACGATGCTGACACGGGACCCGTCGAGCGCAGACGCGGCCTGTCGCCCGCTGAGATGCCCACCACACGCCCCCCCCGTGAAAAGCCACCGCGTTCCATCATCCGGCGCAGCCAGACACAACCGGCGGTTGATGCGTCCGGTGACGATTCGCCGGGCGACGCTACACCTTCGGTGGCTGCTGCCCTGGGTGGGGCCGCCGCAGTGAACAAGCCAGATACTCCCGCTGCTGAACGCGAAGCACGTCCCGGTCGCTCCCGGCGATCGCTGCCCGGGGAACGGCCTGAACGGACACCTGAACCCCCAACCGCAGAGCCAGAACCAGCTCGTTCAGAGCGCGCAGAACGGACTGGGCCTACCATCCAGCGTCCGCGCCGTTCGACGCAGGAGATAGCGGCAGCCGATTCCTCTGCTGCTGCGGCAGCCAGTTCACCTACTGCTGCGGCGGCCAGTTCACCTGCTGCCCAACCAGCCGTCAGCACCGGAAATACCCCGGCGGCCTCGGCTCGCACCGCGTCCCCTGCGGCTAACAGCACCAGCTACGAACTTCCGGATTTTCGCAAGCTGTTACGCAAAGGGGACGAGCAACGCATCAACGACGAAATCTTGCTGGACAAGGCGCGTGTTATCGAAGATACGCTAGAAGCCTTCGGCGCGCCCGGCAAGGTGGTCGAGGTCAATCCTGGCCCGGTGATCACCCAGTTTGGTGTCGAGCCGGATTATCTGGTCAGCCGCTCCGGGAAGCGCACGCGCGTTAAGGTTGGCGCGATTGCCCGCCTGGACGCGGACCTGGCGCTGGCGCTAGCCGCCAAGTCCATCCGTATCGAAGCGCCGGTGCCGGGCAAGGGTTTCGTGGGTGTCGAAGTGCCCAACGACGAGGTCACACTCGTCAGCCTGTACGATATTATGGACTCGCCAGAGTTCCGCCGCATCGACTCCAAGCTGCGTATCGCGCTGGGGCTGAGCGTAGACGGTACGCCCGTCGCCGCAGACCTGACGGCCATGCCGCACTTGCTCATCGCCGGGACCACTGGCTCCGGTAAGTCGGTTTGTGTCAACTCGATCATCTCGTGTCTGCTGATGCAGAACACGCCTGAAGATGTACAGTTCATCATGGTCGACCCCAAGCGTGTGGAGTTGACGGGCTACAACGGTATCCCGCATCTGGTCGCGCCGGTCGTGGTGGACCTGGAGCGGATTGTGGGCGTGCTGCAGTGGGTCCAGCGCGAAATGGAAGAACGCTATCGCAAGTTCGCGTCGATCTCGGCCCGAAACATCCTGGACTACAACAGCAAGATCGGCCCCAACGAGCACAAAATGCCCTACTACGTGGTTATCGTGGACGAGTTGGCCGACTTGATGATTCTCGCGCCGGACGAAACAGAACGCCTGCTGGCGCGCCTGGCCCAGATGGCGCGTGCGACCGGTATTCACCTGATCATCAGCACCCAGCGTCCCAGCGTGGATATCATCACGGGTTTGATCAAGGCGAACTTCCCGGCCCGTATCGCGTTCGCAGTGGCGTCGTCGGTCGACTCGCGCGTTATCCTCGACCAGCCCGGAGCCGAAAAGCTGTTGGGACGCGGCGATATGCTCTACCAGTCGCCAGACGCAGCTTCCCCGCTGCGTATGCAGGGTGTGTTTGTCTCGGACGACGAGATCGGACAAATCACACGCTACTGGAAGGGTTTGCATGTCGAAGAGCCAGCGGCTGCCAGTGCTCCGGCTGCACCCGCCGCGCCCAGCCGCGAGATCAAGTTCAACCCCATGCCAGCCGCCGAAGAGAAACCCCCGGAACCTGAACCTCAGGCCGATCCCAAAAAACCAGCCCAACGCGCCTTTTGGGATGAAACCGGCCAGGTCCAGGCGTCTTCCGAGTCCAGCAGCGGTGGAAGCAGTAGCGGCAGCAATGACAAGGATGAACTCTACGACGAAGCCGTGGACCTGGTAAAGCGGCTCAACAAGGCCTCGATATCGCTGCTGCAACGGCGGCTGCGCATTGGGTATACGCGCGCGGCTCGCCTGATCGACATGATGGAGGAAGATGGCATCGTCGGCCCAGCGGAGAGTGGCAGCAAACCACGCGAGGTGCTGATCGCTATTGAGAGCGGTGACTGAGTTCTGACCGCAGACATTCTTCGAGCAACCAGGAGGGCGCACTATCATGTGTGCCCTTTTTGTGTGCGGATTGGTGTGGATATCGGGGATGGTGCATGGTAAAATAGAACATGTGTTCGCGCTGTATCAGGAGGAAAACCACCATGACTATCACTTACCAGTCGGCTGTGATTTTTGTGCAGGACATGCAAACATCGCGTGCGTTCTACGAGGGCCTGTTGGACCAGCAGGTCGAAATGGATTTTGGGGCTAATGTCGGGTACGTAGGGGGCCTGGCCCTGTGGGAAGCCCAGCACGCCCTGCAGATGATCTACGATGAGACGAGAAGCCCAGCCTCGCCATTGGGCCAGCACAACCTGGAGCTATACTTCGAAACGGAAGACCTGGACGCCGCGTGGGCCCGGTTGGAAGCCGCCCAGGTGACGGTTGTGCACCCCATCAAAACGCAGCCCTGGGCCCAGCGCGCGCTGCGAGTCTGTGATCCGGATGGCCACATCATCGAGATCGCGGAACCGATGCCGGTGGTGATCCAGCGGCTGCTAGGCGAAGGCCTGTCGGAGGAACAGGTCAGCGAGCGCACGTCAATGCCGCTGCCCATCGTACAGCAGATCGCGGCGGCCCGCACCTGATCTCTTTGCTTCTGGTAGCGAAAATCTTGCCAAAGCCCTCGTCCGATTATCACCTGGCGGGGGTTTTTTGATCGTTTGGCGACCTCTTCTCGTCCACGTTACAATGGCGCGGCATTTGGAACTAGATGCGGCGTTTGGCTGGTGCGGGGCGTTGGCCTGTTGCATCGCCGCCAGAATGGGGGAAATGCCACAACATGCTACTGATCGTTGATCTCGCACTGGTGGGCGCGTTTGGTGTGTTTGCGGGGGCACGGCTGCGGCTGCCCAGCAAACCCGCGCACCTGTTGAGTTGGTTCCTCCTGGCCTACGCCAACATCGTCTTGACCTGTGAACTGGCCGGAACGTTCTTCATGCTTGACGAGATTGGGTTCCACCTGGCGATTCATGTGCTGCTGCTGGGGATGGCGATTTACCTGTGGTGGCGCGCGGGCCAACCCTTACTGCTGGGTCCGCTGTCCGGCGAGGTTGCTCGACCCACCTGGCAGACGGTTCGGGCATCGTTCACCCGGTTTCCGGCATTGTGGGCGCTGGGCAGTGGGGTGATCCTGGTCTACCTGATCAATGCTATCGTGATCCTGATTATGCCACCCAACAACTGGGACAGTATGACGTACCACATGCCGCGTGTCGTCCATTGGCTGCAGCGCGGGTCGTTTTTTCACTGGGATACGCCCGATGCCCGGCAGGTTATCTTTCCCATGAACGCCGAACTGGGCATCCTCTGGACCATGCTGATGTCTGGGACGGATACGTATGTTGAGTTTGTCCAGTGGAGTATGGTGGCGGTGGCCGGGCTGGGGATTTATGGGCTGGGCCGGTTGCTGGGTTTTCCGCGTCCGGGCAGCGTGTTTGCGGTGCTGCTGTGGGCTACGCTGCCAGAAATCGTGCTGCAATCCACGTCTACGCAAAATGACCTGGTGGTCAGCGCCTTTTTTGTCAGTGCCGTATACTTGTTGTTCCTGGGGATGAAAACGTCTCACAATGGGGCGTTGGTGCTGTCCGGGCTGGCCTTTGGGCTGGCCTTCGGCGCTAAGTCTACGATGTTTTTCGTCCTGCCCGGTTTTGGGTTGGCCTTGCTGGGTGTGTGGTGGCAAACAGGCCGGGCTGGGTTGCGGCAACTGGTCGTATGGGGCACATCCGCCTTGCTGATGACGGTGTTGTTGGGGCTGTATGTCTATGTCTTAAACACCATTTATTACGATAACCCTCTCGGACCAGAGGACTGGGTAGACAGTCATGCTGGCACCGAGGCGGAAGC
>JAADYV010000017.1 GCA_010092855.1 Chloroflexota bacterium
ACCCTGCAGGTCACATGTGAGCAAGTTTTCAAACAAAGTTTGCAGCGCCTTATATCCCCATGTCTAAAGCCAGGGGCTTTACGGCGCATTTCGGTAAGCAAAAAGACCCGGCACCGCGCCAGGTCTTCCTTTCCCTGCTATCTTTCCGTCCTAGCCGTGCGGTGGTGTTTTTCAGTGACGGCGACGTCTTGTATCCTCAGTATAAATGGTTTTGCCGGGTGGAGTCCAGCAATTCCCGTTATCGCGCCCCGGATCAGCGCCGTTTGCCGACCGTCGCCACGTAGACAACGAACTGGTCCTCGCCATCCAACACCAGCGCGGCGTTGAGCGCCTCGTCGTTGAAAGCCGCAATCGCGCACACACCGCACGCTACCGCTTCTGCCGCCAGGTACAGATTCTGGCAGACGTGCCCGGCGTCGAGGTGCAGGTAACGGTAGCCGCGCTCGCCGTAGCGGTAGGTCATGCGATAGGCTACCGCAAACCAGGCAAACGTCACGGCGCTGGTGCGGACCTGGTTCTGGTTCAGGCACGCCTGGGTAACCTGTTCGGCAATGTTGTCCGGCGCGTCGAGTCGCAGCAAGGCGTGGGCGCTGGCCACGTAGCGGTACAGACCCGGCTCCAGCTCCTCGACGTTGTTGACCAGCAGCAGCGTCTCGAAGGCGTGGCGCGATCCCGCCGAGGGCACGGTGCGGCGCGTGATGTGCTGGATTTCGACCGGCTTGATGCCCTGCGTGGTCCACAGCAGGAACGACAGTTCCGCCAGCGAAAGCGGATCGTCAGCATAGGTCCGGCGCGTGACGCGGTCGGTGAGCAGCGCGTACACGTCCATTGGTTCCAGGTCGAGCGAGTCCGGGGCCGGGAGCGGGATCAGGGACGCGGACGGGTCAACGGGCAGCTCAAAGTGTGGGTGCGGCAATCCCTGGGATTGGTCGGATTCGCCCAGGAATTCGTAGCGGGTGTTTACCATAAACTGGTGGCCAGTGCTCATCGTGGACTCCTTGTGTTGGTAACGCAGGTTGATGGGTGCCATTCATAGACCATCGCGGCGCGTTCGTCAAATTTATCACGGTCTGCCGTGCACCGATTCGGCAGCGGCTGCGTAGAAAAGGGGTACAGGTTGCGCGTACATTCCCTGGAGGGGGTCATCATGTCCGTTTCATCATCGCGCGTTCTCATCACCGCGCTGCTGTTTGTGGTGGTGTTCGCTTCCGGCTTCTGGATGAACCGGTCCGGCAAGCCCTACAGCATACTGCTGCTGACAGCGCATAAGCTGGTCGCGTTAGGCGCGCTGGCCCTGCTGGTCGTGATCGTCTACCAGCAACACCAGGATGCGGCGCTTAGCACCGGGGAACTGGTCGCCAGTGTCGTCACGGTGCTGCTGTTCGTGGCCACAATCATCACCGGCGGCTTGATCAGCAGCGAACTGGAGCTGCCGGCGGTCGTTATATTGTCGCACCTGCTGCTGCCGTTCCTGACCGCCATCGCATCCGGGGGCACGCTGGTGCTGCTGGCCACTCGCTGAGGTTCTGTCCCCTGACCAACGTCTGATTGCGTCCCAAACCGCAACCGGCGGATAATGATGGCGTGGTGTTATTTACAACGTCATCGTTTTTTCGAGGAGGTCAGGACTTATGTGTTTATCATGGCTCAGAAAAGCCGTCGGGCTGGGCGCCCTGGTGGTGCTGGTGGCGCTGGCACAAACGCCCGCCGATGCCAGCCCGCCCCGCCAATCGCCGCCGCAGATCGAAGGCTGTGACATCTTCCCCGCCGACAACATCTGGAACGTCCGCATCATCGACATGCCGGTCGACCCCAACTCGGCGGCCTACATCAACACCATTGGGGCCAGCACCGGGCTGCACGCCGACTTCGGCTCCGGGCTGTGGGCGGGCGCGCCGATTGGCATTCCGTATGTGACCGTGCCCGGCACCCAGCCGACGGTGCCGATCTCGTTCACCTACACAGGTGAGAGTGATCCCGGCCCGTACCCGATTCCGCCCGACGCGCCCATCGAAGGCGGCCCCAGTTCGAGCGGGGACCGGCACGTGCTGGTGCTGGACCGCGACAACTGCATTCTATACGAGGTGTATGCCGCCTATCCGCAGGGCGGCGGCACAAGCTGGACCGCCGGGTCCGGGGCAGTGTATGACCTGAGTTCGAACGACCTGCGCCCCGACGGGTGGACCTCGGCTGACGCCGCCGGGCTGCCGATCCTGCCGGGGCTGGTGCGTTACGAGGAAGTGGAAGCAGGCGTAATCACCCACGCCATCCGCTTCACCGTGCCGCAGACCCGCCGGGATTACGTGTGGCCCGCACGCCACTACGCCTCGTCGCTGACCGGGATGCAGTATCCGCCGATGGGCCAGCGCTTCCGGCTGCGCGCGGACTTCGACGCCAGTGGTTACGGTCCGCAGTCGCAGGTGATCATCCAGGCCATGAAGGATTACGGCATCATCCTGGCCGACAACGGCTCGGCATGGTATCTTTCCGGCGTGCCGGATGAGCGCTGGGACAACGACGACCTGCGCGACCTGCGCTACATCACCGGCTCGGACTTTGTCGCCGTTGATGTATCCAGCATGATGCTCGACTACGACTCTGGTCAGACCCCCGGCGACGATCCCCCCGATGCACCCACCAATCTCGGATCGAGCACGTCGGTCTACGCGGTCAACCTGAACTGGACCGACAACGCCACGACCGAAAGCGGGTTTCGCATCTATCGCGACGGGAACCAGGTCGGCACGGTGAATGCCAACGTTACCGCCTACACTGACCATACGCCGGACTGCGGCTCATCCTACACATACACCGTCACCGCGTACAACGCCTACGGGGAGTCTGATCCCTCGAACGCGGAAGTGGCCACGCCCGATTGCCCGGCCACACTCACGCCCGGTAGTTACGAGGAATCGAACGCCAATCTGGTCTACACCGGGGGATGGTCGGTTTACCCCTCCGGCGGCGCCAGCGGTGGCACACTGCGCTACACCAGCGATCCCAGCGCCAGCGTTTTGTTCCAGATCGAGGGCGATGTGCTGGACGTGGTGTTCGTGGCCTATCCCGGATTTGGCGGGATGCAGGTGTGCATCGACGGCGACTGCTCCACCATCGACGCCAACAGCCCGACTCCCGTCTGGCAGAAACGCGCGCGCTTTGTGGACCTTGGCGACGGCACACATACCGTTACGATCAGCAAGGCGTCCGGCGCGTACATCAGCCTGGATGCGCTGGTGGTGCACGCTGCACCCGCGCTGGGCACCGGCCACTACGAAGAAAGTGACAGCGGCATCTTTGTGGCGGGCGAGTGGTCCAGCTATGCCGCAGATGGACCCAGCGGGGATGACGTGCGTTACGGCTCCGACCCCAACGCCGCGATCTACTTCAAGTTCACGGGCGACAACATGGCGCTGTACTATGTGCGCTATCCCGGCTTCGGCACGATGCGGGTGTGCATCGACGGCACCAATTGCACGGACGTAAGCAATCACGGCCCGGCGCTGGTGTGGCAGGCGATCCACACCTTCAGCGGACTCGGGGGCGGGACGCATACGGCGCTGATCACCAACCTGTCAGGCGGCAACATCAGCTTTGACGCGGTGGCCTTTGGTGTGCCGCCGAGCCAGGCCAGCATCACCGCTTCCAGCGTGGGCCCCTACCGCACGACAATTGATTGGGGCACGGTCAGCGGCGTGACCGGCTATCGCGTGCTGCGGGATGGCGCGCAGATCGCGTCGGTTGGCCCTGGTTCGACGACCTACACCGACGAGCCGACCACCTGCGGCAGCGCCTATACCTACGCCGTCGAAGCCTACAACCCCTTCGGCAGCGCGGGACCTTCGGCTGGCGTGAACCTGACCCCCGCCTGCCCGACCGCTCTGACCTCCGGCAGCCGCTACGAGGAAACGGCCTCCAACTTTGTCTATCGCGGCAGTTGGGCCTCCTACAGTGGGACTGGCCCCAGCGGCGACAGCCTGGTCCATTCCGGCGATCCGAACGCGGCGGTCCTGTTCCAGTTCACGGGGCAGTCGATGACGCTGTTCTGGGCGCTCAATCCTGGCTTTGGCAGCATGACGGTGTGCGTGGATGCCGCCTGCTACCCGGTCAGCAACAACGGCACCAGCCTGACCTGGCAAGCGGGCGCAACCGTTGGCGGCCTGGGACCGGGCACGCACACGGTCGTGATCACCAGCAACGGCAGCGGCCCGATCACGTTTGACGCGGTGCAGATTTCCGGCACGGCGTTCCCCGGCGAGTATCCCCGGCTGAACTGACCGGCTGACCGGTGACTATCGTGTGGGGCGATTGACCGATTGCCCCACACGCCCTTTTAGCGGGTCAGCCAATAGCGCAGGTATTTGATGTCGTGTTTTTCGGACATCAAGCAGAAATAGTCCTGAATCACGCCCACCTGTGCGGGGGTGAAGCGTTTGGCGCGCTCCATGAACCAATCCAATGCGTACCCTGGCTTTCTGGGGGGCGTCAGGCTATCCACCAGTGAAGCGCGCAGCTCCAAACCCAATACCTTTCCGCCGGTGATGGCAGCGATCAGGTACGCGGGCAAGTAGTGGCAAAAGGCCTCTGGCGTGAAAAAGATCAAGTCGCCGCGATGGTACTCCAGCATTTCCAGCGAAATATCCTCCCACGTTTTGCCGCGAAATGCGTTCGCAATCTGCACGCTTTCCAGGTCCTCATCGCTGGTATTCGTCACAAGCTGATCGTCACCGGGATATTTGCAGGAGGCAAACGCCGCCTTGATGCGCTCTACCAGTTTGCGTGTTTCCGCTTTGGTCCAGGGCATAGTCGTTTCGTTCCTTGTTCGTATGACAAACCCGACACCGAGCAATGCATCACAGACGCGAATACAAGAGGATGCCGCTCGAACACGCGATGACGAAGCTTTTGTCTGTGTCCGAGAAGCCGTAGGCCAGGATGCTGTCACCATCCCCGTTCGGGAAAATCTTGTAGCTTTCGTCGAACCACTCGGCGCTCCAGCGCCCTCTACTAGACTGCGACAACACAATGCTCTCCAGCGGCCAGTACGGGGCAATTCGCTCCAGATGCCACAGGTCAGCGGCGAATTTTTTTAGTCCGCCCCCATAGTGCCCAACCGTGCGAATGCTTTGATTGGCAACGGGCGGAATGCCCTGCGCAATCAAGCACTTTGTATCCCACCACTCATGTTCATTAGGGTTTCTATCTCGACCAACCCTTTCCCCGGTACGGCAATCGAACACGCCCCGCCCTGTTTCGGAAAGGACCAGCAGGTAATCCGAATCAGGAACATACCCGACGGCGTACATCGTCGCGATGGGCAAAAAATCATGATTCGTCCAGGGTTCTGGCGGCGGCTGCCATTTCATTTCACTCGCCTGATATGCGATCCAGTCAGCACCCATCATCTTATCTCCTCAACAGCATCAGGGTCTAGTACGGCGCGATGATCGGCGTACACGAGCGCTGCGGGGTTCAAGCCGCTTCGCTACTAAAAGCCGCTTCGCTACT
>JAADYV010000198.1 GCA_010092855.1 Chloroflexota bacterium
GCCGGATCGCCGCTCCCGCTGCCATACTGGGCCTGGACCTGGTTCAGCATTCGCTGGGCTTGGTCGTTGTCCGGGTTGATGCGCAGCGCCTCGCGCACCGCCTTTTCATAGTCCTGCGGATTGGCCGCCACCGACGCCAGCCACATCCACGCCGTCTCGTTGTTGGGATCAGACTGGACCACCTGTTGCAGCAAGGCGCGCGCCTCGTCTTTTTGCCCGGCCTGGGCCAGTTCAATCGCTTGATGCAGTTGTGAAGACATATGTGTTTCTCCTCAAGAATGGGATGCAGACTCAATGATGTAGTCAACCTGATCGTGCATTATGCGCCAAGCGCGAATTTGGCACAACTGCCATTCATAACAAAAATCCGCTGTCCCCTGGACCAGCAGCCCAGTACCGGGCGTGCAGGTCCTTATTGGCCTCTAATCTTGCCCACAGCCAGATTTCATCTTCTGTTGCGAAATTTCTATTTGTAACTTTCGGAACTTTCTAAACGCTCGTAACACAACCCGCTGGACGTCATACACAGGAGTTCAGACACAGGAGCACACGTCATGCCCGAACTGACGACATCCCAATACGACCTCGTGTACAACACGTTTTCATTCGTTTTCGCCGCGATGCTCGGCTCGTTCATCTTCTTTGTGCTGGCCCGCCAGCAAGTGGCCGCCAGGTATCGCGGGGCACTGATTATGTCCGCGCTGGTGGTCGCCATCGCGGGCTACCACTACTTCCGCATTTTCGAGAGCTGGTCCGCTGCTTACGAGCTGGTGGGCGACACTTACGTCGCCAGCGGTACGCCGTTCAACGACGCCTACCGCTACGTGGACTGGCTGCTGACCGTGCCGCTGCTGGTGGCCGAGTTGGTCGCAGTGCTGGCCCTTTCGCGCCGCCAGTCGACCAGCCTGACACTGCGCCTGGGCATTGCCGCCGCGCTGATGGTCGCGCTCGGTTATCCGGGCGAGGTGGCCGACGATAACATGACGCGCAACATCTGGGGCATTGCGGGGACCATTCCGTTCCTGTACATCCTCTGGGTGCTGTTCCGCGAACTGGGTGCCGCCATCGACCGGCAGCCGGGCGAGGCCAAAGCGCTGGTGCGCAACACGCGCCTGCTGCTGCTGGCCACCTGGGGCTTCTACCCGCTGGTCTACATGGTGCCCTACCTGGACATCGCCGGGGCCACGACCACGGTCGCCGTTCAGGTTGGTTACGGTATCGCGGATGTGCTGGCCAAGTGTGGCTATGGCCTGATGATCTACGCCATCGCCCGCGCCAAGACGGAAGCCGACCAGCAAGCAGGCGAAGGCCTGGTGGCGGAAGCCGTGCCGGTTGCCAGCATGGACTAGGCCCGTCGCTTACCACCCGGTAGGGGAGCCATCACTCCCGCAGCGTGCCAGTTTCCCCTACCGCTTTACCCTGAATTTCCCTCCCCACAAGTCCTCCTTGTGGAAGCCGGGGCAGCCTGAACGGGGGCGCGTCCCGGCTTTCTCTGTAAAGGCGGCTGATCACAGGGCCAACAGCGACCGCAGCCCGCGCAAATCCGGGATGATGGCGTCGGGGTGGAGGTCAACGTCCGGAAACGGGGACGACTCGGTCGAACAACACGGCGCGAATAGGCTGCATCAGTTCACCTCGCAGCGCTGATCTCAAACGATGTCCAGCACGATCTTGCCGAAGTGACGCCCTTTTTCCAGCGCAGCGTGGGCTTCCTGCGCCTGTTCCAGCGGGTAGTGCGCGCCGATCACCGCCCGCAGCCGTCCCTTGAACAACATCTGCATAGCTGTAACATAATCTTCATGGGGTCCCATCGTGCTGCCGATGATGCTCAGGTGTTTGCCGAAGATCAGGCGGTTGTCGATCTCGAAGGTAGGCCCGGCGGTGTTGCCCACCGTCAGGATGCGCCCGCCGCGCGCCGCCGCCCGCATCGAGGCGTGGAACGTGGCCGCGCCGACGTTGTCCACCACCACGTCTACGCCGCGCTTGGCGGTGAGTTGATACACCGCGCGCGACCAGCCACCCTCCACATCGCGGGGAATGGTTGCGTCCGCGCCGAGGTCCTTCGCCTGGGCCAGCTTTTCCTCCGTGCTGCCCACCACGTACACCGTCGCACCCGCGAGTTTGGCGATCTGGATGCTGGCCGTGTTGACGCCGCCGCCTGCTCCGACGATCAGCACCGACTCGCCGGGGCGCAGGTTGCCGCGCGTGATCAGGCTGTGCCAGGCGGTGACGAACACCAGCGAAGCGGCGGCTGCTTCGGCATGGGAAACGTGGTCCGGCAGCCGCAGCAGGGTGTGGACCGGGGCGAGAATATACTCGGCGTACGTGCCGGTGAGGTGCTCGCCGCGCAGCGCAAAGCGGGCCGGTTTTTTGTCGGGATGCTCGCGCACCGGTTCCCCGCCCCAGTGAAAGGTGGGGTCCAGTGCCACGCGGTCACCAACCTCCCAACCGGAGACGTCCGGACCGAGTGCATCGAGGGTGCCAGAGGCGTCCGCGCCAGGGATGTGGGGCAGCGCCAGCTTGATGCCGGGCCAGCCGTTGCGCACCCAGATGTCGAGCTGGTTGAGCGCCGCCGCCATCACCCGCACGCGCACCTCGCCGGGGCCGGGTTCCGGCACGGGGAGATCGGTGATGTACTGCAAATTCTCTTTGGGGCCGTGTTCGTGAAAAACAATCGCTTTCATGGGTCAAAATATCCTTTCGGCTTAATATAATGATGCTTATTCTTCTGCGCGGACGGTGAAGCGACGGGTTTGGGCTGGCTCGCCGTTGATGGCCAGGTCGATGATGTATTTGCCCAATGCCCAGGCGTTATCTTCCGGCGGGAATTCGAAGACCGCCGTGCCGCTGCCCATCTGTTGTTCCCGCGTCTCCAGCACGGTCCCTTCCGCCAGTCCCTCGACCTCGTTGACCAGCAGCGTGGCGGTGATGACGGTGTCCGGCGGGGCGTCGACCAGTTCGGCGAAGGCGTAAACCGTCTGCTCCGGCGCGAACAGGGCGGTGCTGTCCTGGCCGGTGGGATCGGTGGAGAGGAAGCTGGTGTTCAGTTGGGCGGTGCTGGTCACGGGGAAGGTCAGCGTCTCGACCGGGTCGCCTTCCAGGAAAATCTCGACCTGGTACAGGCCCCAGGGATGGGGTTCGCCCTGGACCGGCAGTTCAAACACGACCTGTTCGACGCCACCACTCTGTTCCTGTTCCGCCAGGATTTCGTTCACCGGTTCACCCTGCCGTTCGAGCAGAGTCCACACCGCGCGCACCGTCATTTGCGGTGGCACACTGTCCAGTACCACCGCGCAGTAAAAGGCGTCCGTCTGCTCGTAACCCTCGACCGGGTCATCGGCGTCGCGCGCCGCGAACAGGCCAACCGCGCCCACGTCCGCCAGCGACACCGCGAACGCGACGGTTTCCACTTCCTCCCCGTTCAGGAACCACGTCACGGCATACTGCCCCACATCCCAACCGTCTGCCGGTGGTTCGAGCGCGAAGACCTGTGCCCCGCTGCCACTGGTGCGCGTATCGGTGTCGAGCACAGCCCCGGACTCCAGTGCGGTCCACGTGACACGCAGTTCGGTCCCGGCGGGAGCGCTGCCCAGGTCGGCAGTGACGTAGAAGGTGTCCGAAGTGGAATAGGATGACACGCTCGACCGGCCCGCGCGCGTGGCCGTCATACGCGGGAAGCGCAGCTCTGGCTCGCGTACCTCAAAACGCAGGTCCTTCTTGCTGATGCCGTTGACCAACACCTCCGCACGGTAGGTGCCCAGGCTCCAGCCATCGTCCGGCGGGGGGAGTTCGAAGACCAGCGTGCCGTCCCCGGAACGGCGCGTTTCATCGCCCAGCGTCCGGGTTTCGCCATTGTCGCCCACCGTCACCCACACGACCTGCACCAGCGTGTTGGGCGTAGCGCGTTCGATCTGGGTGCGCAGGTAGAAGGTATCGGTGGGAGCATAGGCCAGCACGCCCTGCGGATCGTCGGGCTGCCGGACCAGGCTGGTGGCCCCGGCGGTGGCCAGGCTGCGCACTTCGAATTCGCGCGATTCCTGGCGGTCGTCGTTGAGGTAGACGTCCAGCCGGTACTGGCCAATGGGCCACCCCGCGTCCGGGGGAGCCGCCTCAAACAACAGATCGCCGGTCTCGCCTTTGATCTCGACCTCGGCCTGCTCCCCCGGTGCAGCTTCCAGGCCCTGGACCAGCGACCAGACGGTGCGCGTGACGTCGGCGTCTTCCAGGTCGGCCACCGTGACCAGGGCATAGAAGGTGTCGTCGGCGGTGTAGAATTCGGCGGGGGTATCGCCGTTGGCGTCTTCCGACACGCGCACGTCTTCGATATGCGCGCGGCTGGTTTCGACACTGCACGCCAGACTCGCCGCGATCAGCAGCGCCACCACCATCCAAATCGGCCAGGGCATTTTGCGCATTGGGTGTTCCTCGTTCGTGTTGTGCGGTCGCATATCCATCGTGTTCAGCCACAAGCATACCCGCCCGATTGCGTTTGGCAAAGGGGCAGCGCACTGATATATTCTCATCAACGCTGACTGATGTTTTGCGGCAGTAGTGGAATCGGGTGAAAAAGCGTATGCGCCCAGAACGGTGGCCAGTTTTCAGCACATTGATCATTATCGCGCTCGCGGTGGCGGTCCTGATGCTGATCACGGCGCTAACCGGCCCGGACGATGCGCCCCTGCTCTCCGAAGCGAACACAGTCGAAACGCCAACTCCTCTGACGACGGCTGAATCCAGCGACGCCACGCCCTTACCCGGCAACCTTGACTCGGTGACCTTCATCGAAGACGGCATGGAATACACCATCCGGCAGTTGATTCAGCGCGATGGGATCAGGCCGATCTACAACCCCGTATTCACGTCCGCCGAAGAAGCGCCGTACAGCGACGACGAGTTGGTGATGGGCCTGGAAATCAATGGCGACGCCCGCGCCTACCCGGTCGGCTTGCTGCGCAACAGAGAAATGGTCAACGACGAGGTTGGGGGCACCCCCGTCCTCGTCACATGGTGACCGCTCTGCTACACCGGTCTCGTGCATGACCGGCGGATAGACGGCGACACCTACGTGTTTGGCAATCACGGCGCGTTGTGGATGAACGCCATGACGTGGTGGGACCACCAGACCGAGTCCATCTGGTCCCAGCCCTGGGGCCGCGCCATCGCCGGACCGCTTAAGGGCACCCAACTGCGCATCATTCCCTTCTCGCTGGTACCCTGGGGCACCTGGAAAGCGGAACATCCCGATACGCTGGCGTTGTTCCCGCCGCAAAGCTACAGTGGACAACGCGTGGGTGATGGGTTCGTGGCCGGGGTTGCCATTGGAGACGCCGCGCGCGCTTACCCCTACTCCGTGATTGCAGAGGCGGTGGTAATCAACGACGTGCTGAACGGCATTCCGCTGCTGATTCACACCAATCCGGAAACGCGCAGCATTCACATTTTCGTGCGCCAGCTTAGCGACGGAACCGAACTCACGTTTTCCGGGGATGCGGAGCAGCTTGTCGACACCGAAACCGGCAGTACGTGGGACCCGGTGCGCGGGTTGGCGACCGGTGGCGAATTACAGGGACAGGGCCTGCGTGAGATTCCGTATATTTCATCCTTCCCCGATGCCTGGCTGGATTTCTACCCCTTGAGCGATTTTTACGACTAGGCCGTGTTGACAGTTGTACTCAGAAGTTCGCTATTCTCAGGCGAAAATGTCAACACTACCGAGGGCCACCGGGCGTTGGTCTGGATACGACGCGCGTTTTTTCGTGCGTTGTGTGAGCGCCTTGCGCGGCGGAGCACGCTCCGCCCAGGGTGACGCCGTCACCCTGCCGCGTTGAAAACGCGGGCGCAAGGCGCGGAGTCCCGGCGCGCAAAAAACACCCCTTCCCTACGCTGAAACCAGCAACTCCTCCAACACCGCACGCAACACCGGGATGTGCTGCGCGTGGTGCAGCTCCGCCCAGCGTTCTCGACTGCGCAAGCGCCGCTGATCACCTTCACCGGGGGGACGGCTGACATCGGGATCAACCAGCGGGAACAGCATCAGGTCCCACCCGTCCAGGTTGACGGCATGGGGGTGGCCGACGGCGTCTTCGAAGTCCAGTGGCGTTTCCAACGCAAATAACTCCCGCAGCCGCTGGTACACGCCCTGGTTGCCCAGGGAAACCACCACCCGCGGGCGAGCGTAATCCAGTTCGTGCACCAGCCAGTGGTGCGCACAAATGTCGGCAGCGGTGTGAATCTGGTCGGCAAAGCGCGGCTTGTTACCATATACACGCGGGGGATAGCGGCATTTGAGCAGCGTCGTGAGCCACACCTGGTCCCGCTGCAAGCCCAGCGGCGCGAGGTAATGCTGGTCAAATGCATCCCCAGCGGCGGTACCAGGCGGGAGGAAAGCGACCGGACTGTCAGACTGGCCGGGTCCCTCGCCGATGAACATAGCCGTGATTGGCACCGGCACCAATGCCGGGGAGAGTGGACCCAGGCCCGGGTCGGCAAACGAACAATCCATACAACGACGCAGCGCGGTGGAGAGTAGGCGATGATGGTGCATTGGGTCCCCCGAAAGTTTAGAACTGGTTAGTTTCTGCTACTTCAAGCATAAAATAAAAATTAACAAAAACGCGAGATTTTAATTTCGTTTTAAGTCAGCCAGCACAATCTCCAACAAATTCCCCACCCCCCCTGCTCCCGCCAAAGCCGCAAACGAAAACGGGGCGTTGGGCCCCGTCTGGTGGTGGTTCAACCCTGTGCCGCCTCATCCAGCGTCGGCGGTGCGGCTCCGCCCCGCAAGTTACGGTGGCGATGCAGGGCGTTTTCGATGGCATCACTCAACTCTTCCCCACGAAATGGCTTGATCACGTAGCCATAGGGCCGCGAGTGGATTACGCGCTTGACGGTTTCTTCGTCCGAGTGCGCGGTCAGGTACACAACAGGAATGTCCATCTGGTGCTGGATGCGCTGCGTGGCAAACACCCCGTCGATATAGCCCTTAAGCTTGATATCCATCAACACGATATCGGGCTGCAACTGCATGGCCAGCGTGATCGCGTCTTCTCCGGATGCCGCTGTGCCCACCACATCATATCCCTGTGACGTCAGGGTTTGTTCAATTGCTTTGGCGGTGATGATTTCATCCTCGACCACCATCACTCGTGCCTTCATACGTCGTCTCCTAACCCAACTTTTTGGCGAAATTCGACCGTGAACACAGTTCCCCCGCTGCGATCAATGGTCAATGTCCCGTCGAGCTGCTGGGTCAACATGCTTACCAACTGCAATCCTAGTGACTCGACGGTCTCCGGTTCTACGTGCGCGGGCAGCCCGACCCCATTATCGCCTACTGCCAGCACCATACCCTGGCCATTGCGGTGCAAGCCAACCTCGATCTGGCCACACTGCTCCGGCGAAAACGCATACTTGAGTGCGTTCGAAACCAATTCGTTGATGATCAAACCGCAGTAAATCGCGGTATCCATGTTCAGCGCCACGTCGTCGATCTCGACTTGCAGGTCTACCGCCTGGGGACTGCGCTGGAACGATTGGAACAAGTAACCTATCAAACGATCCACGTAAGCGGCAAAGTCAACGCGCGCCAGATCGCGCGACTGGTACAACATCTCATGGATGGTGGCAATCGAATACACGCGATTCTGGCTTTCGGAGAGCGCAGCCAACACCCCGTCATCCGAAGCTTCCCCTGTTTGCAACAGCAGCAAGCTGGAGATGATCTGCAGGTTGTTCTTGACGCGGTGATGAATCTCCTTGAGCAAAATCTCTTTCTCGTGCAACGACTGGCGAATCTGCTCATTGGCGCGGTGCCGCTCCGTCAGGTCGCGCCCGACCAACACAATCCCCTGTTCGGTGTCGTCTTCGTTGCGCACCACCGACGCCGACAGCGAGATCGGAATCTCGTGCCCGGCCCGTGTGACCAGCCAGGTTTCCATGTCGCGGATCGAGCCAGCGCGGCGCAGTTCGGCGATACAGTCGCGCTTGAGCTGGTCTGCATCACACGCGCGCAGCACGACATCGACCGGCTGGCCCACCAGGTCCTCCTCCGCATAGTCCAGCATGGTGCGCGCCGCCTGGTTCGCACGCACAATGCACCCATCCAATTCGACCAACAGCAACGCATCGGTCAGCGTGGCCAGGATGCTGTTGGCAGCGGTGTGCGGTGTCAGTGAAAACAGCTCGTACTTCCACATCGCATACGCCAGCAGCACACATTCCAACATGAAACCAATTGCCGTCAGGCTGGGCAAGGTCATACCGAGCATGTCGGCCAACCCGTCTGGCTCGGAGATCACGGCCAACAGTGGGGGGATTAGCAGCCCCAGACCCACTATCCGAAAACGGCGTTTGCGCCGCCGCTCCGTTTCTCGCCGACTCTGCTGCATGCACAAACTCACGCCGATCAGGACCAGCACGACGACCCACAGCCCAAAAAGGGAATAGACCAGGTTGTTATCCGGCTGCCGGTACGTCCATCCCCATTCGGTGCGGAACGGTACGGCGTTTTCCGGAACCAGCAGATTGGCGGTGTTGAATCCCAGCGCCGGACCATACAACAACGTGTACAATACCCACTGCTTGAACAGCACTGCGCGCCCGGTCAGGTGCAGGATAAAATGCACCTCCAACGGTACGGTGAACAGGGCTAACATGCCCAGATGCAACCAGAATTCGGCAACGGCATAGGTTGGTGCCTCCCGGTACAGATAGTCGGAAAAGGCCCAGAATGCCCCGGTCCAGCAGTGCAAGAAAAGCAGCCGGTTGATCATCGCCGGGGGGTTTTTGCCCAGGATGTACGCCCCCAAAAAGGCCGAGGCTGCTGCCGCAACCAGTGAGATGAGTGGAAAAATGTGCATACGCGCCTGCGCAAACTTTGCTTCGCAGATCTGATCATAGCTCGAAATCCACCGACTATTCAAGTAGACTTAATACCTAGTGTAGCCTTGTACTGAAAGAATGCTAGGAGCATACACCACTAGTGCTGTTCTCCCAGTACATGCAGCATCATTTACGTTCTTCACATTTGAGTGACATACAATAAAGTATGATAGCGCAAGACAGAATCAATCCTGGAGCGAGGTTCCAGGCAGCAGACTGGGGGTGGTCCGCCGCCTGGGGCTATTCAGATTACGGCAATGGCCGGTTCAGGACCGGTGATTATAGTGGGGATCAGGGATCAAGGCCGCCAGTCAGGGACCGTTTCCCATTCCGGGCTGGACGTGACCTGGATCGGGTCGCCCGTGCCATCGGCGCTTTTGACGTAAACATCGTAATTTCCGGCAGCGTCGGAGAAATACGCGATCCATTCGCCATCCGGCGACCAAACGGGGGCCATCTCTGCAGCGGGCGTAACCAGGAACGGTACAGGATCGCCGACGACTGCGCCACCCTCAACGCTGATGATATACACGTCACCACTAGCCAATTGCTCTGGGGAACTGGAGTAATAAACAAGCTGAGTGCCGTCCGGCGACCAGGCCGGGGATTTGTCGTCATCCGCCCCGTCGTACAACAGGGTGGCCGCATCCAACGGCGCAGCGTCTTCCGGCTGGTTGGTTGTATCCGGCTCCGCGTCAGCACCGGCTTCAGCAGGGACCACCGCATCGGCTGCCACTACGTACAGCCCATAGCTCCCGCCCCGGTTGGAGGAAAACACGATCTGGCTACCATCCGGCGACCAGTCGGGGGCGATATCTTGAGCGGAATCGCTGGTCAGGCGCTGGACAATCTCGCTGGCCGGGTCGGGAGCCAGGGTCACGACATAAATGTCACGGTTCAAAAACTCGCCTTGCACGCTGCCGCGCGTGGAGACAAACGCGATCTGCGAACCGTCTGGCGACCAGGTAGGCAGCATTTCCAGGGATTCGCTGATCGCAACTTCGCGGAGGTCGCTTCCGTCCGCGTTCATGACCCAAATGCCCCAATCATCCGTTTCAGCGCTCCGCGCATGGAACGCGATCTGCGTGCCGTCCGGCGACCAGGCCGGGGCCCAGTCCATGTGTGGCCGGTCGGTCAACTGCGTTTCTTCGCCAGTTGCAAAATCATAGAGGAAGATTTCAGCATTGCCCGTTTGTTCCGAGAGGTAAACAAGCTGGCCGGTGGCCGGCCCGACCGGGTCATCCTGGCGGGCCGTCGCCACACCAGACAGCGCCAGCAAACAACCACACGCCACCAGCACCATTATCTGTTTCCGCATCAGAGTTCTCCTTGTCATTGGTGTGCCTTCACAGGGATACGGTCCCAGTATAGCGTGATCCCGTTTTTGCGGGAAACCACACACCACTACACCAGGCGCAGCACGCTGACCAGCATCAACACCGTCCCCACCGCCAGGACCAGGGCTGCTAACGCAACGGGCTGCACCACATCAGCAGGCGATGGCAGCACCAGCACAGACCGGCGCGGCGCGTGCGGATCGTAGCGCACGGTCACAACGCTATTGAGTGGATATTGCTCGACCAAACGCACCGCGTCCGCTTCGGGCCACAGGTCTTCGTCCGCGAAAGCAGTGTCCGCGTAGGTCACCCCGTCCACCGTGTAGCTGTAGCGGATTACCGGCAGATAGGCGTGCGAGAAGTCCGGGTCGTCATAGGGTGCGCTGTACCGGACGCGCGAATGGGTGATCGTGCCACTGACCGTGGGCCAAGCGTGGATCGCGCGCCATTCGCGGATACGCTGCCCGGCTTTGGTTCCCAACCGCACGGCCATGACGACCAGCGTCAGCCCGATCAGCAGCGGCCCTAGCGTGCTGAGGTTGCCCATCGTGTGCGCCTCCCTGTGATTTTTTCGCTCCTGCCAAAAGCGCCTTGCGCGGCGGAGCGTCGCTCCGCCCAGGGTGACGCTGTCACCCTGCCGCGTTTTCAACGCGGGCGCAAGGCGCGGACTCCCGCCCGCAAAAAACCGCGCTAAATCACCTGCCGCTCCTGGTACTCGCCAAACACCTCGCGCAGCACGTCCGTGATCTCGCTCAGCGTCGCATACGCCCGCGCCGCCGCGATGATGCACGGCATCATGTTCTCGTCCCCTTCCGCCGCGGAGCGCAAGCCATCCAACGCCCGCTGCACCGCGTCCGGATCACGTGACGCGCGCAGGTCGTCCAGCCGCGCGACCTGTCGCTCGTACCCCTGTGGGTCCATTTCCAGGAGCGGGATGCGCACCGCTTCATCGTTGGCATAGGCATTCACGCCCACGATCAGGCGCTCGCCAGCTTCGACTTCCTGCTGGAACCGCGCCGACGAGTCCGCGATCTCCTGCTGGAAAAAGCCGTTGTCCACGCACGCCAGCACCCCGCCCAGGTCCTCAACGCGGCGGAAATAGTCGTAGGCTTCCTCTTCTATGTCGTCCGTTAACTTCTCGACAAAGTAACTGCCCCCCAGCGGATCGAGCGTATTGGCCACACCGGACTCGTGCGCGATGATCTGCTGGGTGCGCATGGCCACCGTCACCGCGTACTCCGACGGCAGCGCCAGCGCCTCGTCCATGCTGTTGGTGTGCAACGACTGCGCGCCGCCCAACACCGCCGCCAGCGCCTGGATCGCCACGCGCACAACATTATTCTCCGGCTGCTGCGCGGCCAGGCTGACCCCGGCGGTCTGGGTATGGAAGCGCATCAGCCACGCGCGCGGATTCTTGGCCCCAAACGTTTCCTTCATCTCGCGCGCCCAGATGCGCCGCGCCGCCCGCAGTTTGGCGATCTCTTCGAAGAAGTCATTGTGCACGTTGAAGAAGAAGCTCAGTCGCGGGGCAAACTCGTCAACGTCCAGGCCGCGCCGCTGCGCCCACCGCACGTATTCCAACCCATTGGCCAACGTAAAAGCCAGCTCCTGCGCCGCCGTTGCCCCCGCCTCGCGGATGTGGTAGCCGCTGATGCTGATCGTGTTCCACTGCGGCAGGTGGCGCGTGCCGTATTCGATGGTATCAGTCACCAGCCGCATCGACGGTTCCGGCGGGAAGATGTATTCCTTTTGCGCCTGGTACTCCTTGAGGATGTCGTTTTGCAGTGTGCCGCGCAACTTCGCCATCGGTACGCCTTGTTTCTCGGCAGTTGCAATATAAAACGCCCACAGCATCGCGGCAGGGCTGTTGATCGTCATGCTGGTACTGACTTCGCCCAGCGGGATGCCATCGAACAGGATTTCCATGTCGCGCAGGCTGCTGACCGCCACCCCACACTTGCCAAACTCACCCAGCGCTTCTGGGGCGTCGGTGTCGTAGCCCATCAGCGTGGGCAGGTCGAACGCCACCGACAGGCCCATATTGCCCTGCTCCAACAGGTACTTGTAGCGCTGGTTGGTCTCTTCCGCCGTGCCGAACCCGGCGAACATGCGCATCGTCCACAGCTTGCCCCGATAACCGGTGGCGTGCACACCGCGCGTGTATGGGTACTCGCCCGGCAGCCCCAAATCACGCGGGTAGGACTGGTCCGCGATATCGAGCGGCGTATAGATGCGCTTTACTGGCCTGCCGCTGATGGTCGAGAATGTGGGGCGGCGTTCTGGTTTGCGATCGGTGGTCTGTTGAAGCGTCGTGTCCGCCCAACGCTGCTGGGCCCGGCGGAGTTTATCGAGTTTTGCCTGATCAAACATCGTGTGCGATCTCCCGAAAAAGTATCTTCAACGCACAGCCAGCGCCTGTTCCCGATGTAAAGAGAAGCAGGCTCGACTGCCACGCAGAGTTTTTACGAAAATTGTAGTGTTTTTCGGGCCAAACACCTAATCCTGGGGAAATTCAGGACGCCCCCAGGACAGAAAACAGGAGCATGACGGCTCCTGTTGATTCGGTGTGCGTGGTGGTTAACCTTTTTCGGGATTACACGTTATTGACGCGGCGGATCGATTTTGATCTCGTCGATGCACCATTCATCACCGTCTTTTTTGACGACAAACGTGATCGCCAGGTCCTCGCTCATGGCGGCGAACTGGGAAAACTCGCCCGTAACGGTGACCTCGTACTCGTTGTCGTTCACCTTGCTGTCGTCATATTCCAGTTCCGGCATATCGTCCGGTGTTACATAAGCGTTAAATACCAATGTGGCTTCTGTGTCTTTGCTGGCCACGGGGACATATATCGGTTTAGCCGCTATCGGGCCAGTTCCTGATTCTTCTCCGCACTGCTGATTCCGCATTTCGCCGCCCGCACCGTCTTGATAGGCGCTCAGAAAATCTTTGACAACGGTTACCTGTTCCGGGTCTTCCTTCTGGCAACCTGCAAGCCCCCCCAGGGCGACCAGGATAATCACAAGTATGAGGACTGTTTTCTTCATGGCCAAAACCTCACTCATTGATGCGCAGTTGATGCTGTCGCTCGGATACGATGGTGCATGCATACATGCATGTATACAATCGGATGGTGTGGACACCTGCTTGGACACCGATGTGCGTTTGTATTGTACACCGTTTTTGGATCCACGCGACTGTTTTGCCCGCCTAGTATGTGCAAGCATCTTACAGCTGATCATGACCAGGCGCGCGTACCATTGGCTCTCCATCCTAATATGCCCTGCCCCAATACAGCGCTATAATCTACATCAGCGGTAGTTTTTTATCATTGTGAAGAATTTTACCATCCAAAACAGCTTCTGAAAGCGCTATTTATTTAAGGAGTAGCCCCTATCATGCAAACGCTAACTAACGAACTGGGACCCAGCCTGGACCTGTCGGAAGAACATGTCATGCTGCGCGACGCCGTGCGCGACTTCGCCCAACGCGAGATCGTGCCAGTGGCTGCCGAATTCGACGAAAGTGGCGACTTTCCGCTGGAAACCGTGCGCAAGATGGGCGAAATGGGCCTGATGGGCATCGAGATTCCAGAGGAGTATGGCGGCGCGGGTATGGACACCATCGCCTATGTGCTGGCCATGATCGAGATCGCCAAAGCCGACGCCTCCCATAGCACCGTCGTCAGCGTCAACAACAGCCTGGTCAATCATGGCCTGCTCAAGTTTGGGACGGAAGCCCAGCGCCAGCAGTTCCTGGTCCCGCTCGCCAGCGGCGAGAAGATCGGCGCCTATTCGCTGACCGAACCGATGTCCGGCAGCGACGCGGGCACCATGCGCACGCGCGCCGAACTCAACGACGCCGGCACCCACTACATCATCAACGGCGTCAAAAGCTGGGTCACCAGCGGGCCGGTGGCCGATACCGTGATCCTGTTCACCATGACCGAGCCGGAAAAGCGGCACAAGGGCATCACGGCCTTTGTTGTCGACGCCGAGCTGCCGGGATTCATCCGGGGCAAGAAGGAACCCAAACTCGGCATCCGCGCCAGCGCCACCAGCGAATTGATCTTCGAAGACTACGCCTGCCCGGTAGAACACATCCTGGGCGAGCCGGGCCTGGGTTTTAAGATCGCGATGACGCTGCTCGACGCCGGGCGCATCGGCATCGCGGCGCAATCGGTGGGCATCGCGGAAGCGGCTTACGAAGCGTCGCTGGCCTATGCCCGCGAGCGCGAAGCCTTCGGCCAGCCAATTGGCGGTTTCCAACTCATCCAGGGCAAAATCGCCGATATGAAGACGCGCCTTGAGGCCGCCCGCCTTCTGACGTATAATGCGGCCCTGGCCAAGATGCGCAGCGCCGAGACCGGCGAACGCTATACCACCGCTGCGAGCATGGCCAAGCTGTTTGCCAGCGAAACCGCCATGTTCATTACCCACCAGGCTGTGCAGATTCACGGTGGGATGGGGTATAGTAAAGAAATGCCCGTCGAGCGCTACTTCCGCGACGCCAAGATCACGGAAATCTACGAAGGCACCAGTGAAATCCAGCGCGTGGTCATCGCGCGTAGCGAGCTGGACCTGCGGTAGAAGCCATCAGCCATCAGCTATCAGGCAAAACCGGCCTGCTGATTTGCGGTGCTGGTCTGCGGCCCGACTGATGGCTGACACGCTGAAATGCTGAGCGCCGAGAGCTGAGCGCTATTTTTATGAGGAGCTTTTTGTATGGCAATGACTGATGATAACCTCCGGCGTGACGATCCCGAAGGTGACGCCGCAGCCAATGGCCCGGCCCCGTCTTCTGGAGCACCCGACTCCGGACCGGAGACGGCCCCAGAATCCGAACCGGCATCCGGCGGGGACGCCTTCCTCGACGCGATCCGCGACATTCCACGCCTGAGCTCGGACGAAGACCCGGTGCGCGGCAGAGCAGCCGGGAGCGCGGCGCCCGCCTTGACGCGCTTGGGTGCGGTCGCGCAGGGCTGCGGATCGGGCCTGCTGACAGCCCTGGCGCTGCCGATGCTGCTGGTGTCGATGGGTGCCGGGTTCTATACCTGGGGACCGGTGATGCTGGCCGGTTTTTCGTTGCTGCTGGCCTTTAGCACGTCTGGCATGTGGGCCGGCAAGCGCACCACGCTGGTGATCAGTCTGAGCATTCTGTCGGGGATCGTGTTTCTGCTCTATACCTGGTGGTCGTTCATCCCGGCTGCCGGGTGGATGTTGACGCCGCTCGGTGATTTCCGCATCCTCTACATCCGCTTTGCGCCTCAACTGGTGGTGTTTGCGATCCTGGTGCTGGGCGTGACCCACCTGGGCAGCCTGTTCTATTGGGCGCGGCTGCAAGCACTCTCGCGGCGCGGCCTGGTCGTGTGGGGCATCCTGGTGGTAGGCGTGATCGTGTTTGCGGTGCTGTTCCATGTCCGCCAGCAAGCCCAGCGCGAAGACTGGCTCACCGACCAGCGCGACGAGTGGCGCGCCGGGGCGCTGACCGACGGGCGTGTGGTGCTGGGCAGCAACGTCAACATCACGCTGGGCAACAGTTTCCTCAACATGGAAGACGAGGACGATCCTCGCTTTGACGAACGAATGGCTGAACTGTTCGCTGTCCAGGAAAGCGGCGCGCGCGTGATCCGGCTGACGACGGCCAGCGATGTCTGGCTGGAAACGGAGAACCCGCTCCTGTTCGACGATGACGAAATCTCCGACGAACAACTGGCGCTGCAACGTGTTTTCCAGGCCGACTACCTGGATGCACTGGGCGCGCAGCCGGGCACGCACATCGTGCTTTCCGACTCAGCACATTCGCCCTACCTGATCATTCAGGCCAACGACGACGGCGAGATGTCGTGGCGCGAATTCACCGAACTACATCGCGACCGGGTGCAGACCTATGCCGCGATGTTCAACGCCAACCCGGACTACGCCAACCTGGAGCTGTATGCTTACGAAGTCATCTCCAGCCCCAGCGCCTACGCAGTCGAAAGCGGAGTGGACGAGCCGGAGGACGATGATGCCCGGCTGCGGGCGTGGGTGATCCACACCAACGACCTGGTCGAAATCGTGCGCGCCGAAAACAACCAGGTGCTGGTCGGGGTCTCGATTGAAATCGGGAACGACTTCGACCTCGACTATTACGAAGCGCTGCTCGACCCGGCGTCGATTGGCGAAGGGGAGCTGGCGCTGGACTACGACTTCATCAGCTTCCGCATCTACCAGCCGCAGGGCATCGACCTGATGGAAGAGTTGTTCGAGGAGTACGGTGACCCGGCTGACTATGGCAAGCAGGTATGGATCACGGAGACGTGGTACGGCGCATGCCTGGCCGAACAGCGCAGTATGTCGCTCGACAGCCTGTGGCTGGAAGCGGTGGTCGCCTACGCCGATCAGAACAGCACGGTCACGGCGGTGCTCCCCAACGATTCGGGCTGTTACCTGCAGGAAGGTGGCACGCTGTTCTCGTCCGACATCGACCTGGACGGGCGTACCGGGGTGTGGGAAACGTGGCAAACGCTGGTCGCCGGTTACCCGGTGCCAACACTAACCGAGCTTTCCGGGCGCGAACCGCTGCCCAACCTGCTCGAACAACTGGAGGAGCTGAGCGTCCCAGAGCCGCCCCCGTCACCGGAAGCGTGAGCCGGAAACCAGCATCGAACGGGAATGGGTCAGACTAGCGGCCTGGCGTCCGCCCCCGAACCGTGATGCTCCGCGCCCGGGTCGCCATACTCCTGGTCAGATATGCGACGTATCGGGGGCGTATCAGCGCTTTTTGAGGAGAGCGGCGGGGGAGGCGAGTCGTGTTCCAGCAGGTACGCGCGCGCTGCCGCCCGCGTTTCGAACAGCCGGACCAACTCGCGCTGCGACACTTTGTTCACCAGGTCGGCCAGGACGTGGCGCTGGGCTGACGACCCGACAATCGCAATCCGGCCCCGGCGGGTATGGTTTGCGGCGGGGCTTTCGAGGTAGATGCGGATAAAATCCGGGCTGATGTGCCCGCTCTCGCCAATGTCCACAATGGAGTGAATAGGCGTGGTAGCCGCATCAAATACATTGAGCAGTTTCTGCACCAGGTATTCCGCATCCTCAGCGGTGATGTCGCCGCTCCACCGCGAGTCGATGATCTTGTTAGGGACCAGCCACCTGACTTCTACTGGCATGGGTGCCTCACACAATCCTGGATGTGCATCTCAAGCCGCGTCCCGCACGCATACTGTTAGTATATACCGAAAAGTATAAACGGTTCATCTTAAAACGAGGGAATTCATGGTTAATCGCATCAATCACGTCGCTGTTGTCGTCGAAGACCTGGACACCGCGCTGCGCTTCTGGCGTGACGCGCTGGGGCTGTCGCTGCACAAAACGGAAGAAAACCCTGGCGAAAATGTCAACATCGCGTTTCTGCCGGTAGGCGAAAGTGAAATCGAGCTGCTGCAACCCACCGACTCCGACAGCGGTATCGGCAAGTACCTGGCCAAAAAGGGCCAGGGCTTACACCATGTCTGCGTGGAAGTGGACGACATCGAGGCCGCGATGCAGCGCCTGGTCGAGCATGGCATCGAGCTGATCAACGATACGCCGCGCGTCCGCGACGAAGGCACGCGCTATGCCTTTGTGCACCCCAAGAGCGCGGGCGGCGTGCTGGTGGAACTCTACCAACTGCCGTGAGTACCGGCCTGCCCTCGCTGGACACCGCGCGGCTGACGGTTCGCGCGCTGGTGCCCGACGACCTGGATGCCGTCCACGCTGTGCTCACCGCAGGTTTTGGCGAGCAGCCGCTGGCCGCGCGCCGCGCATGGCTGGATTGGGCGATGCGCAACACCGACATGCTGGCGCACCTCAGCCAGCCGCCGTTGGGTGATCGCGCCGTCGTGCTGAAGGCGACCGGCGAGGTCATCGGCGTGGTGGGCCTGGTGCCGAGTTACGGGCCGTTTGGCAAACTGCCCCACTTCCGCGCGATGCACGCCGGGTCACTATCAGGCGGCTTTACGCTGGAGATGGGGCTGTTCTGGGCGCTCAGCCCACAGCAGCGCGGGCACGGATACGCCACCGAAGCCGCGCACGCCCTGGTCACGGTGATGTTCACCCAACAGGCGCTGGCGCGTTTCGTGGCCATGACCGACCACAACAACACGCCGTCCATCGCCGTCATGCAGCGCCTGGGCATGGTCATCAACCACAACCCGGACCCCGACCCGGTGTGGTTCCAGGTGGTGGGTATTCTGGAGAATCCGCATCTTTCATAGCAGCAGGCGACAGCAACAGAAAAGGACAAACCGTTGGGCGAGACATTTACATATGTTGGAGATGAACTGCAGGTTTTCCAACATGCCATCAACTGGAAAAAATACTGGCGGCGGAAAATCTCTCCATACATGGGGCCGCGCGTTTTGGAAGTCGGCGCAGGGCTGGGGGCCAGCACCCGGCAGTTTGCCGACTACGACTGCCAGACCTGGGTTGCGCTAGAGCCTGATCCCGAACTGGTCGCGGTCTTGCACCAGCACCAGGCCGACCAGGTGCTGCCCGCCCACTGCGTCATCCGCGAGGGTACCCTTGCCGCGCTGGACGAAACGGACACCTTCGACACCATCCTGTACATCGACGTACTGGAGCATATCGAAGCGGATCGCCAGGAAGTTGCCGCCGCCGCGCGTCATCTCAAGCCGGGTGGCTATCTGGTCGTCCTGAGTCCTGCGTTTCAGTTTTTGTATACACCGTTTGACGAGGCGATAGGCCACTACCGGCGCTATACCAAAAAAACAATCGGGCAGCTCTCGCCTGAAAACTGCCAGGTGGTCCGCGGCTACTATCTCGACGCGGTTGGGATGCTGCCCTCGGTCGGCAATCTGTTATTCCTCAAGTCGCCGCAGCCCAGCCTTAACCAGATTCGCTTCTGGGACCGGTTCCTGGTGCCGGTTTCGCGGGTGGTCGACCGGCTCGTTGGCTACCGGTTCGGGCGGTCCATCGTCTACGTGTGGCAGCGTACCGGTTAGGGACCGTCATGACAGCCCCCACCGTCGCGATACTGATCCCCATGATGAACGATTGGGAGTCGTTGACGCGCCTGATCGCGCAAATCGATGTACAGGCTGCCGCACTGCCCGGTGCCGTCGAGGTGCATATCATGGACGATTTCTCGCTGCCCGCCGCGGCCTTCGCCCCCACGGTGGAAACGGTGCGCGCCGTCCACCATCACCGCCTGGTGCGCAACCTGGGGCACCAACGGGCGATTGCCGTAGGCCTGGTGCTGCTGCTGGTGCGCCACGACTACGACGCGGTGATCGTTATGGACGCCGACGGAGAAGACCGCCCGCTCTATATTCCGCAGCTCGTAAAAATGTTTCAGAAAACAGGCAACATCGTCGTGGCCCGCCGCACCCGCCGCTCGGAAAAGATGCCCTTCCCGCTGTTTTACTGGGTCTACAAGCTGCTCTTCCACCTGTTCACCGGGCATACTATCGACTTTGGCAACTATTGCCTGATCCCGCGCCAGCATCTGCGCTCGCTGGTATATTATCCCGGCCTGTGGAATCACCTGGCGGCGACCATCGTGGCCAGCCGGCTGCCAACGACCAGAGTCGAAACCTTTCGCGGGGAACGATATGCCGGTCAGTCGAAGATGAACTTCACCGCCCTGATCATTCACGGCTTGAGTGCCATTTCGTTGTTTGTCGAAGTGGTCCTGGTGCGGCTGCTGATCACGGCCAGCCTGTTGGGGATGGCGGGCATGATGGGGTTTTCCATCGTCGTTATGCTGCGCGTCTTTACCGACCTGGCAATTCCGGGCTGGGCCACCACCTTTGGGGGGATTCTGCTTGTGATCACGATCCAAAGCGTCATCATCATCATTTTGCTGATGTTTTATCTGTTGCAAGGCCGCTCCAGCCCGCAGATTGTCCCGGCCCGCGACACGCTCGTGTTCCTGGATCAGACGCATGTCGTGACCAAAGAATCCGCCACCCACCAGACCTCAACAGGAGCCAACTATGAAGAAACTTGAGCCGGTATACTGGCGGGTATTTGCGTTGGGGTTGTTCGCGCTGGCGCTCGTATGGAATCTGGGCCTGGCGCTTTCTCCGGCAAGCAATGTGCGCGGGGTCGAGCCAAACGTGGTGTATACGGTGCAGTCGTATCTGAACGGAGAAGCCATCTATCCCGACCCCGAAGAACCGCCCTTTCCAATCAACCAGTATACGCCCCTGTATTACATCACGACGGCAGAGACGGCACGGGTACTTGACCTGGAGCCAGGAGTGGATGTGCTGCAAATCTACCGGGTTGGCCGCTCGATTAGCCTGGTCTGTTGGGTGCTCCTGGCATTGTTCACATTTTTTTTCACCCGGCTGTATATTCCCCATGTCACGATATGTCTGGTCATTAGCGCCAGTGTGCTGGTGATCCCAATTCCGTGGTATGCGCTGTTTCGCATCGACAGCATGGGCGCGTTGTTTGGGATCACCACGATCTACCTGTACGGGTACTACCTGCACCAGGCGCAGCAAGATGATACGCTGAACCGCCGGCAGGCCGTCACGCTGCTGGCCAGCGGCGGCGCGGGCTACCTCGCGTTTCTGACTAAACAAAATCTGGTGATATTCTGGGGTGTGGTGGCGAGTTTTGCGCTTTTCCAACGCCGCTTCACAGCCTTCACCCTGTTGTCAGGCGGGGCGTTGCTGGTCCTCATCGTCACGTCGCTGCTTTTCTCCAACATCTATTCCCTGCTTCCGGGCAACAACAACTTCTTCTACGATCATGTGGTCGGCGGCGTAAACAACGGCACTTCACTCGAAGAAGCCTATACCAGGCTGTATAGCGTGTATTTGAGCCGGTTCAATATGCTTCTGGCGCTGACGCTCGCCACGATCGTGTACCTACTGCTCCCCACTGCGCGCAAAACGCTGTGGCCTACCCAGCCACAGGTATACCTGCTGGTCTGGGCCGTGTTCGTGACAACCGTCGTCAACCTGGTGTCTGGCGTTAAGGTTGGTTCGGCCATTAACTACATGAACGAGGCGCTGCTGTTGTCGGTGGTGTTGGTGGGCATCATGGTCATGCAGCACGACTTGCAGCCCGTGCGCGACCACAGCTTTGTGCGACTCGCAGCCGCCGCACTGGTGCCCATCTACCTGCTGGCGTTGTTCTCGTTATATGCATGGAATTACCGGGACCACGTGACCCGC
>JAADYV010000199.1 GCA_010092855.1 Chloroflexota bacterium
GGATAGTCGTGCGGGGGATCGTCAGCTTCCCAGGGGGCATGAATGGTGGCGGTGGGCACATCGCGCAGTTCCGGCACCCAGTAGCGCACGTAGTCACCATCCGGGTCGAACTTGCGGCCCTGGGAGATGGGGTTAAAGATGCGGAAGTAGGGCTGGGCATCGGTACCGGTACCCGCCGCCCATTGCCAGCCACCGTTATTCGCCGCCGGGTCGCCGTCGATCAGCCACTGCATGAAGTGTAATTCTCCGGCCTGCCAGTGAATGAACAGGTCTTTGGTCAGGAAGCTGGCCACGACCATACGCGCCCGGTTGGGCAGCCAGCCAATCGCGCGCAACTGGCGCATCGCGGCATCCACCACCGGATACCCGGTGCGGCCTTCCTGCCACGCCACGAACTCCTCTGGCGCATCGCGCCACACCAATGCATCGTATTCCCGGCGGAAGTTGCCCCGATCCACGTGCGGGAAGTGATACAGAATGTGCATGTAGAACTCGCGCCAGATCACCTCGTCCACCCAGGCGGAGACGGATTTGGCGGCGTCTTTGTCCAGCGCGTGGTCGATTGCTTCGGCCCCCGCCCAATATGCCTGGCGCGGCGACAGCATCCCCAGCCGGAAGAAGTGCGAGAGGTATGACGCCCCCACTGGCGGATCGTCCCCAAAGGGGTTGATGACCAGTCGGTTACGTGTGTCCTTGTAGTCGTAAACGCGACCGTCGAGGAATACGTCCAGCGCGCGTTGGGCTGCCGCTTCGCCCGCCTCTGGCACCGCTATCGTAGGTTCAAATCCCAGATCGTACAGCGTCGGGATTTCGTCCGAGTGGAGCATCTGCCCGGCAGGGAGTAGTTGTCCGGCAGGAATCGCGCTGCTCACCGGTTTGAGTGGTGGCTCCAGCGCACGCAGCCGCTTCTTGAAGGGCGAATACACCGTGTAGGGCGTGCCGTCGTCCTTCATCAGATCGCCGGGCGCGCGCAGCACCGCATCATCAAAACTGTGGACCGGAATATCCAGCGCGGCGGAAACGTCCGCATCCCGCCGTAACGCAAACGGCGAATAGTCACGGTTGAAGTCAAGTCCGTCTGCGCCGAGTTCGCGCACCAGGTCCGGCAGCACGGTGCGCGGATCGCCGTGCCGGATCAGCAAGCGGCTGCCATGCTCCCGCAAGTTGGCATCTAACGCGCGCAAACCCGCCAGCAAAAACTTCAGGCGGGGCGCTCCCGTGCGGGGACTGCGCAAAATGGCCGGATCAAAAATGAACACTGGCACAATACGCGCCCCAGAATCCAGCGCCGCCCGCAGCGCCAGGTTATCTGCGAGCCGCAGGTCCCGGCGGAACCAGTGAACGACTACCGGGCCGGCCATGATTCACTCACCTGGGGTCGAAGTACCGAACGATCTGCACGGCTCGGCAAAGCGCGCAGTACATCCTCCGCTACCCGCATCGCGCCCAACGTTACGCCCGCCGTCGACTGGCCGGGGAAAATCGAATCACCCACCAGCCGCAAGTTCGGCAGGCCGGTACGCGGTCCGCGCGCGCTGAAGAGTGACACCTGCGGGAACCCACCCACCATCCCCAAGTGGCGGTGTGTCCAGGTGTTATACGTGACCGGCGTACCGTCCATGACCAACGACAGGCTGCTGCGAAAACCGGGAATCACGCGCTCAACGGCACTCAAGATGCGCTCGGTATACCCGGCTTTGCGCGCGGCGTAGGCTTCTTTGTCATGGTCTACGAGGTCCCACCAGGGCTGGACGGCAGTATGCGTGGTGATGGTGATGGCGCGATGCCCATCCGGGGCGCGGCTGGTGTCCCATTCCGGCGAGAGTGAGACAAAAATGCTGCGTCCTTCGCCCAGCGGACCATGCAGCTCGGCGATGATCTGGTGGTGGTCGGGCAGGTCGGCGGGCAGCTTGCTGTTGTCCACACCCAGGTACAACACAAACGCGCCCCAGCCCAGTTCACGCCGCTGAACCTCGCGCCGCAGCCGGGCCGGACTCGCATTCACCAGCAGGTCGTCCAGCGACCAGGGTGTGAGGTTGGCCACCACAAAATCGGCGGGGAAGTAATCTTGCCCGCGACGGCCATGCTGCGTTTCTACCCCGACCACACGCCCATCCGTGACCTTGATCGCCGTCACGCGCTGCTTATACAACACCTGGCCACCCAGCGCCTTGATCTTGTTTGCAAGCGTGCGCGCCAGCCCACCGATGCCGCCCTCGACGTCATACACGCCCTGGCGTGCCAGGTCGAGCGCGGTGGCGCTGTAGATAGCGTTGGCGTGCGCCGACGTGGTCTGGGCCGAAATGAGCAACTGCGCATCCAGGAAGCGAGTGAAAACCGCGTCGTCTGTCAGGCCATGCCGCCCCAGCCACTGTCGCACCGTGCTGAAGGCGAACGGCAGCAAGCGCAAGTCGGCGGGGAAGTTACTCCAGCCAACCCGCGCCAACTGTGCGAACTCGGCGGCTGAGCGTGGCGGCCAGGGTAGCCCCTGCGCCGACAGCAACCATCCCAGGTCTGCGATGCGTGCCTGCTGCTGCCAAAAGCGCGCCGTGTGGGGGAACTGCTGCATGATGTCTTGGTTATCCTGCGCGACCATCACCTGGCGATCCGGCAAATGGACCACCCAGGCCGGGTCGGTGGGATGCACGGGCCAGTCAATGTCCAACTGCTGCCCCAGGAGCGCGTGCGGACCGCCGGGTTGAAATCCTCCCGCCAGCGTCGCGCCTGCCGCAAAGCGGTAGCCCTGGTAATAAAATGTTCCGGCGGAACCACCGGGATACGTGCCCGCTTCCAGCACGGTGACGGCATGGCCTGCATCGGCCAACAGCGCGGCGGTGGTCAGCCCGCCGATGCCCGCCCCAATCACGATCACTTCAGGAGATTCGTTATTTGTGCCAGTTCTCATGTCAACGCTCGCTCCGTTCGCCAGTGACGATACAGGAACAGAATCCGCAGCGGCAGGCCGTCAAACATCAAACGTGTGAGTAACCCGCGCCAGCCCGGTTTGTGTGCGAAGGTAATGCGGTCAATCAACGTCACGCCATCCTCCACCACCTCGAAGATGTGCGCGTGTTCCCAGAACGCCATCGGGCCGCGCACCATCTGGTCGGTGAACGAAGTGGCCGTAGGACCAGGTGCATGACGGGCCAGCCAACGCACCGGCAGCGGTCCCAACCACAGCCGGAACTCGATTTCGCCCTCGGTGAGCGAGGAGCGGTCATCGCGCAGCACCTGGATCGCCGTCGGCGGCATGGTCAGCTTGCGCAGCGCCGCCGGATCAGCGTGAAAGGCGACCATTTCGGCAGGGGTGGTATGGATAATGGAACGGTGTTCGAACGTTTTATGGTTAGTCATAGTATTGTGGATCGTAGCAAACCCACCCGATGAATGTCGCTTAGAAGCTGATTAACCGTTGACACAGGCGGAAAACCCGCTACAATATCCGTCAACAAACGCCGAGGTAGCTCAGCTGGTAGAGCATTTGACTGAAAATCAAAGGGTCCCCAGTTCAAGTCTGGGCCTCGGCACACTCCCCGCCCGGAACCGCTGCGTTCCGGGTTTTTCTTTGCCCCCTGGCTCGCACGAACAAACCGGTGTATGCTGAGGAAAACATCACAAATGAGGGGAAAATCACAGTGAAACGACTGGTTTTGATGATGTGTGTTGGTTTGATTGCCACCGCCGGAGAGCTGTCCGCACAGTCAGACGATAACCGGGTGCAGGTGACAGACACCCGGGTGGAACCCTGGTCAGGTGTGGTTTGGCTGGCAATCGATTACTATTTTATTGATGTATTGATGGACGAAAGCACAATAGTTTCACACTGTACCGGCATTTTGATCGATCCTTATTATGTATTAACAGCCGGACACTGTGTCCTGAATCAGGGCGAACGCATAGTGATTGAAGCCGCGATGCCAGGTCGCAACGGGAACATTGAACCCTTTGGGCGTTCGAATGTGGTTGATATTTACATAGCTCCGCAGTGGGAGGCTATGGGCGGCGATGACACCCTGGTCAGTGATACAGCCTTTGACTATGCCGTTTTACGGTTGGAGGAACCATTCGAAGAAACTAGTGTTTTCACCCTTTACCCGGCTGATGATGACATGCTTAGCGAATTCAGCAACGAATTGATCGCCACAGGCTATCCTGGTGATAAGCCGGATTTTACCCTCTGGCACAGCACAGGTTCCATCATACATCTGGAAACAGACTATTTCGTCACAGACCATCTTGCCTTTGGCGGTCAGAGTGGGGGACCGTTGTTCGTCATTGACGACGGCTTTTATGTGATCGGGATGCAAAGCAACAAGGTGCCCGGATCACACATTCTCAATAGTGTCCGTGTCAGTCCAGAACTTATCCTTCAACTGATGGCATGGAATATACCGTTCCAACTACCGGAAAACCCTTCGAATGATCTTGTCGAAAACGCCTATGAGATAACGGCACTGCCCTTGACACTCCCTCAGGCCAACAACAACGCCGAAACAACTCTTTCTGATCCAGTACCCTCGTGTGGCAATAACGTGGGAAAAACCGTCTGGTACCGCTGGGAATCAGAACAACTTCAAGACGCGAGTCTATCTGTTCTTGGCCAGGGTTTCGACCCGGTCGTCTCAGTTTGGGATTCCAACTTGGGAGAGATCGACTGTTCCACTCAGCTCGAAATCGACACGTTTATTACCTTTCGAGCTAAACCGGGCGAGACTTACTACATCATGGTCGGTGGTAGTTATGATCGGGTTGGACTGTTTACCGTATCCATGCAGACGATTCCCTCTGTCAGCGTTGACAGTGGAGTTCCCCCTAACACAACCTCTACCGAAATCACGCCGGCGCTGTTATGGCCACTGAACGATGACTTCACGATCATGAATTACATCGACAACGCTTCGACACGGGCTGCGTTAGGCATCTCAGATTGTCCCGTGCTCGAAAACCGGCGCTTCCTGCCAGACGGATACTGTTATCAGGGACATACCGGGATCGACATCACCAGCGGGGTAGGTGATGTTTCCATCGCCGGGCAGCCGGTCTACAGCGCACATGATGGAGTCGTGGTCGAAGTACGCCGCGACTGTACCTATAGCGGCATGGCAGAGTCCGAACCGGCCAACTGCCAACAGGGGGATGCCAGCCTGTCCTGGCAGTATGGCAATTTTGTCCGTCTGCGCGCGGCGGATGGCACCGAGACAATCTATGCTCAGTTGACCGAAAATGTCCCATCGCACATCCAACCTGGGATGTTCTTGCCCGCCGGAACCCACATCGGTTACGTGGGCGACCGGGGTTATACTAGCTTTCCGCACCTGCACTTTGAATTGCACACTCCGAATGGCGAAGTTCTCGACCCATTCGAGTCCGGCTATTGGGCACGAATAAGCGACATAGACGCAGGGCGCTTGTACTACGACAACATTGCATTGCCGCGCGACTTGCTCGCGCGGGCCTACGACCTGGAAAACCTCACCGGCGTCGTCCAATCGCGCTGGGTAGCGGCGGGCAACACCACCCTGGGGCGTTTCAGCCGTTATCCCAACATGGTCAAACTTGTTGCCTGGTTCACGGCGCTGCGCGACCAGGGCATGGCACTCTATCAGCTTGAAGAACTGGCGCTTAAGGTGTTGAATGACGACTGGGACGAGTGGCACATCTGGCACCTTGCCAACCTGGAACCACGCTCAACCGTTGGCCTGACCTCCTGGCTGAGCACTCCGGCCTCGGCCTTAGGCCGCCGCGACCGCTGGACAGACATGGTGGCTCTGTCACAGTGGTTCTACGCGCTGAGGGGCCATGGTGTCACGCCCGGCACCTGCGAGGACATTGCCTGGCGCGTCCAAAACGGTGATTGGAATGAATGGCATGTTTACCAGATGGCCCAATCCATTCGCAGCATCTATCGGACCAGCGGCCAGGACGCCGAAACAACCGCGCGCCAAATGTTGAACAACGCGATTCCGGTTACGGTTGACTGACCGCATCAGCCAATCACCTCCTGGCTTTCGTCGTTTTTGACCAAATTCGTTGACGGATGCGACGGGGCGTGCTAGGCTTAGGCCGTGTCATAAATCAGCGGCAGGCACAATACACATCATGCCAATCGAAACCGCATTTTCGTTCGTGACAATGACAACCACCATGACCACCAGCACTATGATGATGGGCGGGCGGACAATGCCGGTTGCTTCACGAGCGAAGAGGTCCGACTAGGCGACGAGTTCAAACCCAGTCAACCAGGCGTGGAGCAACCGGCTCCACGCTTTTTTGTTTGTGTGGGCACACTCACCCAATAACGGGAGGACAGCATGGCAACCCTGACAATGAAGTTCGGCGGCACCTCTGTCGGCAGCGCTGCCGCGATCAGCCAGGTCGCGGCGATAATCAAAGAGCAAGTAGCAGCCGGGCACCGAATGTTGGTCATCAGCTCCGCGATGGGTGGCGTCACGAATATGTTGCTTGAGGGCGCAACCACCGCCGCTGCCGGGGATGCCAGGCGGTACCAGGCGCTTACCCACACGCTGCGTTTGAAACACGAAGAGACGATCCGCACCCTGTTGACTTCCGACGTGGAACGCATCGCCATTCATGACGAGGTCGGCGCGCTGATCGACGAGTTCGAGACGCTGTGTTATGGCATCTACGTGCTGCGCGACGCTTCCCCCAAAGCGATGGACAAGGTTAGTTCGCTAGGCGAGCGCATGTGTGTGCCGATTGTGGCCGCGCTGCTGCGCCAGGAGGGTGTTCCTTCGCGCGCCATCAACGCCAGCCACCTGATCGTGACCGATGACCGCTTCCAGAACGCCGGCGTGCGCTTTGAAGAAACGGAAGTCAAAGCGCGGGAAACGCTGCTTCCCTTGCTCGACCAGGGCGTCGTGCCGGTGGTGACGGGCTTTTTGGGGGCCACGCGCGAAGGCGTGATCACCACATTGGGACGAAGTGGCAGCGACTATTCCGCCACGCTGCTGGGCGCTTACGTAGACAGCGACGAAGTGTGGATTTGGACCGACGTGGACGGCGTAATGACGGCGGACCCGCGCGTGGTGCCCGATGCGTGTGTGATCCCGGCGCTGTCGTATGGAGAAGTGGGCGAGATGGCGTACTTCGGGGCGAAGGTGCTGCACGCCAAAACGGTGCAGCCGGTGGCCGAACGCGGCATCCCGGTGTGGGTCAAAAACACGTTCAACCCCACCTTCCAGGGCACGATCATCACCAACAATGACCAGACTACTCCCGGCACGGTCAAAACCGTGACCGCCATTCGCGACGTAAGTCTGATCACGGTGGCCGGGCGCGGGATGGTTGGTGTACCGGGTATTGCGGCCCGCACATTCACGGCGGTTGCCAGTCAAGACGCCAACGTGCTGCTGATCTCGCAGTCTTCGAGCGAACAAAGTATCTGCTTTATCGTGCCGGAGCAAAAAGCCGAGGCGGTCGTGCACGCTATCGAAAACGAACTCGCGCGCGAATTTGGCCGGCAGGATGTCGAACGCGCCTGGGCCAACAACGACGTTGAGATTGTGACCGTCGTCGGGGCGGGGATGCGTGCCCAACCTGGTGTCGCGGCGCGCGTATTTGGGGCATTGGGCGATGCGGGCGTCAATATCGAGGTCATCGCACAGGGGGCGAGTGACTATTGCCTCTCGGTGGTGGTCCATCGGAACGCAACTGAAACCGCGCTGCGCGCGATTCACAAGCTGGTGGTGCAGAACGGCGTGGGGGTATGATGTTTGCAAGGGGAGCGGGGGCACAGCGCAGGTGCCCCCATCGGGTGAAAACCGTTAAACGTGCCGTAGGTAGCTGCCGACGGCCTGCTCCATGTGATCCACTTCGACCAGGAACGAGTCGTGTCCAAACGGCGCGTCGATATGCCGATATTCCACGTTGCGCCCCAGCGCCTCCAACGTGCGCACCAGGTCAGCGGAGTGGGCTGCCGGATAGAGCCAGTCGCTGGAAAAGGTTACGACCAGGAAATCACTGGTGGTGCGGGCCAATGCCGCGCGCAGCGACCCGTAGTCCGCACCGATGTCGAAATAGTCGATGGCTTTGGTGATGTAGAGGTAGCTGTTGGCATCAAAACGCCGCACGAACTTCTCGCCCTGGTACGAGAGATAACTCTCGACGGCGAACTCCGGCTCCGCGAGCGTGTAAGGCAGGACGGGGTGCGTTTGCAGCCGCCGCCCAAACTTGTGCTCCAGGGACGTTTCGCTCATGTAGGTGATGTGCGCCATCATGCGCGCTACCGCCAGCCCGTTGGCCGGGGCCGGACCGCCGTAGTAATTCCCGCCGTTCCAGTTGGGATCAGCGTAAATCGCCTGGCGGCCTGCTTCGTTGAAGGCAATGTGCTGCGCTGAAGAACGCGGTGTGCTGGCCAGGAACAGAACGTGACCGACCCGGTCCGGCATCTCGACTGCCCACTCCAACGCCTGCATCCCGCCCATGCTGCCCCCACCGACTGCCAGCAGCCGGTCGATACCCAGGTGATCGATCAGGTGCCGCTGGGCCTGGACCATGTCGGCGATGGTAACCATCGGGAAGCGCAGTGCGTAGGGCTGGCCATCCGGTGCCAGCGACGATGGCCCGGTGCTGCCCTGGCAGCCGCCGATCACGTTCGAGCAGATCACAAAGAAGCGATCAGTATCGAAGATTTTGCCGGGTCCCACCGCTGAATCCCACCAGCCAGGCTTGTTGTCCGGTGCGCCTGTTGAGTAGCCCGCAACGTGCGCATCGCCGGATAGCGCATGGCAGATCAGGATCGCATTGGAGTGATCCGCGTTGAGTCTGCCGTAGGTTTCGTAGGCCAGCGTGAAAGGCGCAAGCACTGCACCACTCCGCAGAAACAGCGGTGTGTCGAATTGCGCATACTGCCGCTCGACAATCCCCACCGAGCTAGCTTCGTAGGAACGGGTAGCAGTCGCCGGTTCTGTTTCCAACAGCATAGTGCCCCTCCGCATTTAGTCCTGGCTGGCAGCGACAGTTCGCGTGCCAACCGCCACTGTCAACGCCTGGTCCAGGTCCCACAGGATATCGTCGATATCCTCAATGCCAACCGCCAGCCGGACATAGTCATCCGTGACACCGGATGCCGTCTGTTCTTCTGGCGACAATTGCTGGTGGGTGGTCGACGCGGGATGAATGGCCAGCGAACGCGCGTCGCCCACGTTGGCCAGGTGGGAGAACAGCTTCAAGTTGTTGATGAAAGTACGTCCTGCCGGTTTGCCGCCTTTGATGCCGAAGCCCAGAACCGCGCCCGCACCTTTGGGCAAATAGCGCTGCGCACGTTCGTAGCTTTCGTGGTCCGGGAGGCCGGGGTAGTTGACCCATTCGATGGCCGGATGCTGTTGCAGATACTCGGCCACGGCCTGGGCATTCTCGATGTGGCGCTGCATCCGCAGAGCGAGTGTTTCCAGGCCGATCAGGTTCAGGAAGGAGTTGAACGGCGACTGGCAACCGCCAAAATCGCGCAGGCCGATCACGCGCGCGCGCGCGATAAACGCCGCCGGGCCGAACATATCGGCCAACACTGCGCCGTGATAGGCGGGTTCCGGCTCAACCAGACCATTGTGGCGTCCGCTCGCTTTCCAGTCGAACTGACCACTGTCCACGATCACGCCCCCAATGCTTAGCCCGTGCCCGCCAATCCACTTGGTCGTGGAATGGACCACGATGTCCACGCCGTGTTGGAAGGGCGTGCACAGATAGGGCGTGGCGAAGGTGTTGTCGCACAACACTGGCAAAC
>JAADYV010000200.1 GCA_010092855.1 Chloroflexota bacterium
GGCGATGACGAAGACCCGGATGGTTACACCTATGCCGGTGAAATTGAAGCCCCCGACTTTCCGGAAGGGTTGGACTGGATCAACGTAACCGAGCCGCTGGACATGGAAGCACTACGTGGCAAGGTGGTTTTGCTGGATTTCTGGACCTACGGTTGCATCAACTGCATCCACGTCATCCCCGACCTCAAACGCCTGGAAGCCGAGTATCCCGACGAACTGGTGGTGGTCGGCGTGCATTCGGCCAAGTTTGATAACGAAGGCGAAACGGAGAACATCCGCCGCATCGTATATCGCTACGAAGTTGAACACCCGGTTGTCAACGACAGCGAGTTTTTGATGTGGCGCTCCTACGATGTTCGCGCCTGGCCCACGTTCGTTGTGATCGATCCACTGGGCCGCTACGTGGGATCGCTCTCCGGCGAACCGCTCTACAGCCGCATCCAGCCTGTGATCGACACCATGGTCCGTGAATATGGCGAGAATGGTGAACTGGACTACACCCCGCTGCCCCAGTGGCAGCCTGAACTTGCCACGCTGGACCACACCGAACCACTGCGTTTCCCCGGCAAGGTGCTGGCCGATGTTGACAGCAACCGCCTGTTCATCGCCGACAGCAACAACAACCGTATCGTGGTCACTGCGCTGGACACCTACGAGGTGCTGGACGTGATCGGCACCGGCGAGATCGGCCTGGTGGATGGCGATTTTGAGCTGGCACAGTTCTTCCGTCCGCAGGGCATGACGTTGGTCGATAACACGCTCTACGTGGCCGACACCGAAAACCACACCATCCGCGTGCTGAACTTCGACACGCGCACGGTGGCGACGGTGGCCGGGACTGGGCGGCAGGGATTCAACCGCACCAACACCGGCCCCGGCCAGATGATGGAGCTTAATTCGCCCTGGGACCTGGTGGCGTATGAGGGCACGATTTACATCGCGATGGCGGGTCCACACCAGTTGTGGTTCTATGATATCGAGACAGGTGAAGTGGGACCGTATGCCGGGAATGGTCGCGAAGCCCTGGTCGATGGGCCTTTGGACGATGCGTCCATGAACCAGCCCAGCGGCATCACCACCGACGGCGAGTTGCTCTACTTCGCCGATGCGGAGGCCAGCGCCGTCCGCTCTGCTGGCCTGAACTTCGACGGCACGGTGGACACCATCGTGGGCACTGGCCTGTTCGACTTTGGTGATCGAGACGGCGTCGGTGACGAGGTGCTGTTGCAGCACGTGTTGGGCATTACCATTTCTGACGGCGGGACGGTCTACATTGCCGATACCTACAACAACAAGATCAAGCGCATCGACCCGGCCACTCGTGCTGTGGAAACCTTCCTGGGGACGGGCGATGTAGGCTTCGCTGATGGCAGCCTGGACGAAGCGATGTTCTACGAGCCGGGCGGTGTGGACTACGCCAACGGTATGCTCTACGTGGCCGATACCAACAACCACGCCATCCGGGTGATCAATATCGCCGAAGGCACGGTTAGCACAGTGGTCTTCCCGAACGTCGAGGTGTTGGGTGCTCCGGCTATGGCTGATGATACGCCAGCGGAGAGCGAGACAAGTGGCCTGGGTGGCGCGTTGGGCGAAGACGTGGTCCAATTACCGCCGCAGATGGTCGCGCCCGGTGAAGGAGCGATCGTGATCGACGTCCAGATGCCCGAAGGCTACAAGCTCAACGGCCAGGCCCCGTTCACCGCTATTTGGCCGGAGGATACAGTTGCCCAGATACCCGCTGATCTGCGCGACTACCGCGAAATTACCCCGGAACTGCCGGTCGAATTTCCGGTGACGTTCGCCGAAGGACAGACCGAACTGGCGCTCGATCTGACGGTGTACTGGTGCGAAGGCGTCAACGAGACGCTGTGCTTCGTGGAACGGGTGACGCTGGTCGCGCCGCTGTCGGTGACATCCACTAGCGACAGCACGACCCTGACCTATCCACACACCCTGGTGCCGCCGGTGATCAACGACTCCTTCTAATTGCTGGCCTATCAGCCGGCAAATCAGGCAACAAACAACGGGGCACTCGAACTGCGGGTGCCTCGTTTGCACGTGGTGTTATGCTGCTTGCGCCATCAAGATTCCTGCGTCTCGGCAGGCGTTTTCTCCTTGCGACGGCGTTTGTGCCCACCGCCCATCCGTCCCCAGACGAAACCTGAGATCAGCGCACCGAGTACGTAAGGTTGCCAGTAGCGGGTGGTCTGGTCAACCGGGGCCATGTTCCGGCCCCAGGCACGGCGCACACCCCGCCGGTACAGCGGAGCCAGCGCGTTGGCGATCATCATGTGTGGGATGGGTATGGTGTAACGCGGCGGTTTGCCGCTGGGTTGTGGGCGCTCATCGGCCAGTTCGACAGTCGCCAGCGCGAAGCCGTCCGCCTCGGCGTCATAGCGCGCCAGGATATCGCCGCTAGCGTCCACAATCTGGTTATCGGTGTAAAACGGGCCGGTCAGCAGGGCGTTCTTGCCTTGTGGAATGTAGCGCCAGCGATCTGTTGTGCGCCCCAGCAGAATGCCCAGTGAAATCCAGGGCAGCGGGATGCGTGTCTTGAACTGGCCATAAGGGATCGACTGGATAGCAGGCACGCCCAGCCAGGCCGTGCTGCGTCGCACATGCCCGTCGAACGTCTCTGCCATTGTCTGATGGATGCCCGGTGTGGGGGCCATATCCAGTGGGAGGCGTGTATCATCGGGGAAGTCCAGTGCCAGATTGTGAACCTGGGGCGGGCTGGCAGCGATGATCAGGGCATCCACCCGCCCGGCATAGCGCTGGAACAGGCGCGGCTGGACTACGTCGGCGCAAATCAACAGACCAAAGGTGCCGATGTCCGTTTCAGCTACCGTGATGTCGTGCCCTTCGCGGAAGTACAGTCGCTCCCAGACCCAGGGGTAATTCTTATTGTAGCGCCAGGTGCGGCCATCCGGCGCGACCAGCAGCAGGCTGTTGGTGATGTGCTCTGTGTCGAGAAGCAGCAGCGACCCTGCCAGGTGCACGTTGTGTTCAGCGGCCAGATGCTTCATCCAGGTGACGGTTGGTCCGCCGAGTGGTTCGGCGCGAGTATAGTTTTCGTCGCTGTATTCGTAGCCGGTGTTGAAGACCTCCGGCAGCACGACAAGCTGCGCGCCCTGCTGGGCAGCCTGTAAGACCTGGGCTTCGGCGGCCTGCAAACGATCAGCGGTGGGGGCGGGTTCGTTCGAGAGCCGGACGGCAGCGGCGGTTACGGTGCGCGGCATAGACATCACTCCTTGACCAATTGGTCACTCGCTTCGCCGGGGGTGGTGGGGTAAGCAACGACCACCAGGCGACCGTCGTAAGTCTCTGTGCTGTAATTCCAGTCGGTGCAGGTAATCAACGTCAGGCGGTGGGGGCCGCTTTGTGACACATAGCTGATGTCATACGGATCGACAATGGTGATTTCGGTCACCTCGAAGTATTCTTCACGGTCGCCCTGGCTGAGAATCACGATATCGCCCGCTTCTGCTTCGAACAGGTGCTTGAATGGTCCCGGTGCCCCGGTGTGGCTTTCGACATGTCCGGCCAGCACAATGTTGCCGCGCTGGAACAACTCGCTGGTGCCCGACAGGTGCCCCACCGAGTCGCCCAGGTGCCGCGTTTCCCAGGTGCCCTGGATGCGTCCGGCTTCGACAATCGGGGCGCTCATGTCTGCCCCTGGAAAAGAAATCAGCCGGGTGGGAACCAGCGGTTGGGGGGTGAAGGTGGGCAGCACGTCATCGCGCGTCAACCCGGCAGGTGCAGCACGTTGGGGCGTAGCCTGGGCCAGTGGCTCATCCCCCGGCTCGCTTTTGTCATCGGCGGGCAGCAGAGTGAGCGGGTTGAAGGACGTCACTGCGCTGACGAGGTTGGAGGACGGCGCGAGATTGGTGATCAAGAGGTAGGAGCCAGCCAGCAACAGCGCGACTTCCAGAAACAGCATGAAGCAGGTCTGGCGCGCAGGCAAACGCCGCTCCGAACGCAGCGGCAGCGGTTGATAATCCGTGCCCATCGAGGAAAAACTGTAAGCGCGCGTGTTAACGCGCGGCCACGCCAGCCATAGCGGAACCAAAAAAAATAGGTTGCCGATTGCGCCCGCCAGGATGCCGATCAACGCGCCTTGCAGTGGATCGTGGCCTTTGCGCAAAAATACAAACGGTGTGATAACGCCCCCAACAACACCCCCCATCGTTACCCATAAAACTACGTCACCAAACATACGATACCCCAAAATAGCCTTACAATTGACATCCCCCTGTTGCGATTTCAATCGTAAACGATAGTGGCGCAAAAAAGCAACAATCTGTTTTGGGGAAACCGCGCGCGATATTCGGTTGGAAAGCTGCACTCGAATTCACTAGAATCGAGATACACGGTCGGGTAATGGCGACCAGTTGTGTCCAATAAAGGGAGGTCCGCCTGTAATGACGGCTGTTATTGTTGAGATCATTTTCCTCGCGCTGCTGATTGTCGGCAACGGGGTTTTTGCCATGTCTGAGTTGGCAGTGGTGTCGGCGCGCAAGCTGCGGCTGCAAGAGCAAGCTGAGCGTGGCAGTCGTGGGGCGCGGGTTGCCTTGGACCTGGCGGAAACGCCCAACCAGTTCCTGTCCACCGTGCAGATCGGCATCACACTGGTGGGGGTGCTGGCTGGGGCCATCGGTGGCGCAACGCTGGCCAATGCACTCGCGGATGCATATGGCAGCATCAGTTCACTTGCTCCATACCGGGAGGCCCTGGGCCTGGGCACGGTGGTGCTGCTGATCACGTATTTTTCGCTGGTGATCGGCGAACTGGTACCCAAACGCATTGCGCTGCAATACCCGGAGCGGGTGGCGGTGCTGGTGGCGCGGCCAATGAATGCCCTGGCGATGCTGGCGTTTCCAGTGGTGCGGGTGCTGAGTGCATCTTCGAACCTGGTGGTGCGCGTGTTGGGCATCACGCCCCCGGACGAGCCGCCCGTTACCGAGGAAGAAATCCGCACACTGGTCGCACAGGGTACACGCGCCGGAATCTTCAATGAAACGGAGCAAGACCTCGTCGAGAGCGCGTTCCGGCTGGACGAGCGCGAAGTAGGAACTGTGATGACGCCTTATACAGAGCTAACTTGGCTGGACATCACCGATCCCCCCGACCGGTTGCGCCAGCAGATTATCGCCGCACGCCATTCGCACGTGCCGGTAGGGCGCGCAGGGCTGGACAACATGCTTGGTATGCTGCCGGTGCGGGACGTTCTGGGGGCGGCGCTCAACGGCCAGCCATTAGAACTGGAAAAGCATTTATGCCCGCCGCGTTTTGTGCCGGAAAACGTGCCGGTGCTGGATATCCTGGACACGTTTAAAGATGCGTCACCTGTCCCGCTGCTGGTCATTGATGAACATGGTGGCATTCAGGGGCTGGTCACTGGGCACGACCTGCTGGAAGCGATTGTGGGCCACTTTACCTCGCCAATGGAATCGCGTGCGCCCACACTCAAACAGCGGGCAGATGGGTCATGGCTGCTGGATGGTTTGCTGCCCATTGAGGATGCGCAGACGGCGCTGGACCTCGAAGCCCCGCCCGGAGCGGAAGAGGGGCACTTCCGCACGTTGGGTGGCTTCATCATGAGCCTGACGGGGGAGATTCCCAAAGAAGGGGAATGCTTCCGCTGGGGCGGTTTCCGTTTCGAAATCGTCGACATGGACGGTTACCGGGTTGATAAACTGCTGGCCACCCGCGATCCAGAAGCTGCGCCCGGCCCTTGCGAATCAGAGGACGATCCCGCCGACTGACCCGACCCGCTGTTACGACTGCGCCGTGCGCAAAATGTTGTGCAGCACCTGGTACAACGGGCGCAGCCGGCCATACATGCGCTTATAGACCGTGTGGAACAACTCGTCATAGATGGCGTGCGTGGCAATATCTGGCTCGAATACCCGGCCTACGCGCGTCATCTCGCGGATCGCGGTGCGGAAATCCGGGTGCAGTCCCAGGCCCACTGCCGCATCGACAGCAGCCCCCAGCCCAGACGTTTCGTAGGTGTGCGGGCGTGCGGCAGGTAGCCCGAAAATGTCGGCGGTGAGTTGCATTGCGGCATCACTCTGCGACCCGCCGCCGGAGACGCGCAGTTCGGTGATCGGAATGCCGCTGCGCCGTTCGCTGCGTTCTTTGCCCTCGCGCAGTGCATACGCCAGCCCTTCCAGAATGGCGCGATAGACGTGGGCGCGGGTGTGCACGTCGCTGAAGCCGATGATGGCCCCGCGCGCTTCCGGTCCCGGCACCTTGACGCCCGGTGACCAGTACGGTTGCAATACCAGTCCCATCGAGCCGGGTGGGGCCTGCTGTACCAGTTCATCCAGCAGCGCTTCTGGCTCTACGTCCCATTCGCGGGCCAGCCGCATCTCCCGGTCCCCAAATTCCTGCTTGAACCAGCTCACCATCCAGTAGCCGCGATAAATCTGGATTTCCAGGCTGTGCGCACCCGGTACAGCGGCGGGATAGGGTGGGATGAGCGGAATAACCTCGATGTATTTGCTGTGCGTGGTGTTAATGGTGGCGGTGGTGCCATAACTCAGCCCGCCGACGTGTGGCTCCAGGCAGCCGGAACCGAGTACTTCGCAGGCTTTGTCCGCCGCCGCCGCGGTCAAGGGCAGCCCGGCAGGAATGCCGGTGGCATCCGCCGCCGCGCGCGTGATCTCGCCCAGGGGTTTGGTCGGGGGCACGAGTTTCGGCAATATCTCGCGCGGCATGGGGACCGCATCCCATTTCCAGTCGTTGGGAGCCGCCCAGCGCAGCCGCTTGTAGTCAAACGGAATATACCCCACCTGGCAGCCGATGGAGTCCACATAGCGCCCCGTCAGGCGATGGGTCAGGTAGCCGGAGAGCAGCAGGTACTTGTGGGTGCGTTCCCAGATGTCGGGCTGGTGCCCGCGAATCCAGTTGGCTTCGGCTTCTGCCTGGAAGTAGGCGACGGTGTCCGCCATGCGCACCAGCCGGAACAGCAGCCCCCACAGGCCACCCAGCGGGGGTTGGCCTTCCGTGCGGCGCTGGTCCAGCCACGTAATTGCCGGGCGCAGTGGCTGGCCGTCACGGTCCAGGTTGAGCACAGTGGCGCGTTGGGTTGTCAGCGCCACGCCTTTGATCGCCGCTTGGGGAATGTTCGTTTGTTTCCACAGGCGATGGCAGGCCGTGCACAGCGATTCCCAGAAGTATTCCGGGCGCTGCTCGGCCCAGCCGGGATGGTGCGAAAAGTAGGGTTCAATCGCCACTCGCGCTTTGTCGACCAGGTTGCCGCGTAGATCAAACAACAGGGCGCGCACACTCTGCGTGCCGTTGTCCAGCGCTAAAATAACATCTTGTGCCATTCGTTAATCTTTTTCGGTGCAGGCCAACGGGTTGACTACCATAACCCCTTCAACAAGAAAAGTTGTGCCAACCAACCCGTACCAGCCTAACGCTGACGGGCGGATTGGGCGAATTTTGAGTGGCGCGGGGAACAGGCACAGCACGCACCACACCCTATCCACACGATTGGGGACGTGTGCCGGGTGTGGCTATCGGAGAGAAAGAGGGAGAAACAGGCCGAACTTTGGAGTAAACAACTACGAGTTAAACGTATCCCACAGCGCCTGTGATTCGGGTGATGGCTCGGTGGTTTCGGTGGCCCAACTCTGGCTTTGTTCCAGCACCGCGCCGATCAGGATATCAGCCGTGCCCGCACCCTGGATGCAGCCCCAGGCGCAGACGCGATCTGGGGGGCAGTCTTTGCAGCGGCTTTCGCTCATGCGGGTCAGCAGGCGATAGTCAGGTTGGTTCTTCTCCGGTGCCATGTGGCGTTGCCTTTCGTCAGATTGCGGCCATGTTAATTTACATTATGGCGCAGGGCACGGCGGGCGTGGAGTGCCAATCGTCACCCGTTTTTATCACGGCTGGCACTCCCGGTCGGGACGGTATTGACTTATGAACCATTGGTTCATATAATATGAACAAGGAGTTCATGTGATGCAAGCGTTTAATTGGGCAGACATGCAGGCGTTGATCCTGCAACTGGAAACCGAGGGCAAAGTGACGCGGACCTTCCGCCGCCTGGACCCCGCGCGTCAGCAAGTCATCGTGACGGCGATTTTGGACGAGGCCGTCGAGCGCGGCCCGACTGCGCTGAACATCAAAAAGGTGGCCGAACGCGCGGAGGTGTCAGTAGGGTCGCTCTACACCTACTTCAACAACCGGGAAGGGCTGCTGGATTTTGCGGTTGAGTTGTGTTCGCGCTTTATCACGTCAACGTTTGCGGGGTTTATGCCCTTCTTTGATCACGCCGAGCTGCGGGAAGCGCTCAGAATGTACGTGTCAGGCGGCCTGGCGTGGAGCGAAACACAGATGGCGCTGGTGCGCTTTTTCGCACGGGCTGCCTACCACAGTGACTCCGACCTGGCGGACGTGATTGTGCCGCCGGTGGCAGAGGTTATGTTGGACATGGTGCGGCACTTTCTGAGCCAGGCCGCCAAACGCGGCGAGGTACGGGACGACGTTGACCTGGAAGCGACCGCCCGCATCATCCACGCCCTGACGATCATCATCGGGGACAGCCAGATTCTGCCCTACCTCAATGCCTATTTTCAGGTCACGGACGGCGATATGCCCCTCGACCGCGTTATGGATGCGCTGGTAACGCTGGTTTTGCGCGGGATTGGCACTCAGCACGAGTGAGAAAGAGATGCAACTATGGCGTCGCAGCAAGTGGTGTTGCGCGTTGATAACCTGACCAAATACTTCGGGGAAGTGGTGGCCGTCGATGGCCTCTCGCTGGAGGTATACGAAGGCGAGGTCTTTGGCTTTCTGGGGCCTAACGGCGCGGGCAAAACCACGTCGATCAACATGATGTGCGGGTTGCTGTCGCCGGACGCCGGGCAGGTACGCATTCACGACCAGCCGGTGCGCGGCGGGGAAACGCACACCATATCGCGGGTCGGCGTGTGCCCGCAGGCGATCATCCTGTGGAGCGATCTGACGTGTTTCGAGCAATTGGTGTTTGCCGCGCAGATGTACGACGTGCCGCGGCGTGTGGCGTGCGAACGGGCCGAGGTCCTGCTCGAACAGATGGGGCTGATTGACAAGCGCAACAAACGCGCCAAAACGCTCTCCGGCGGGATGCAGCGGCGACTGAACCTGATCATGGCCCTGGTGCACGAGCCGGACATCATCGTGCTCGACGAGCCGGAAGCCGGACTTGATCCCCAGAGCCGCGTGCTGGTGCGCGACTACATCAAGTCCCTGGCGCAGCACAAGACCGTGATCCTCACCACGCACAACATGGATGAGGCCGAGCGGCTGGCCGACCGCGTGGCAATCATCGATCACGGCCAGTTGCTCAAGCTCGACACGCCGGACGCGCTCAAACGCGAGGTGGGCGAAGGCGATGTGCTGGAAATTGAACTGGCCGCCAACGGGGCGCTGCCACTGGAGCAGTTGGAGCGCGCGAAAACGGTCATCACGCCGCTGGTGCCCAATGTCTCGCTGACGGAGCGCGAGGTCGTGCTGCGCGCGCGGGGCATGGTCGAACGCCTGCCCGCGATTCTGGGCGCGCTGGAAGCGGACCACATCAAGCCGGGCGAAGTGCGGCTGCGCGAGAGTTCGCTGGAAGACGTGTTTATCGCCATCACCGGCAGGAGGTTGCGCGAATGAAGCTGTGGAGCGTGTTTGTCAAGAGTATGCGCGAGCAGGTGCGTGATATCTGGACGCTGCTGCTGACTCTCTCGTCTGCGCCGTTTTTCGTGTTGATCTACTACCTGCTGTTCGGCGGTGGTTCGACCACCTATAGCGTGCTGGTGATCAACGAGGACGTTGGCACGATTGCCGCTGATGGCACCGAGTGGCACGCGGGGGACGATATCGTGGCTGCGCTGGAAAACAACGTCACCTACGAGGATGGGCAGTCTATGCTGGACGTGGCGTTAGCCTCAGACCGGGACCAGGCCGAAACCAGACTCAAAGACCGCGATGCGGCGCTGCTGCTGGTGATCCCCGAAGGGTTTTCGCAGGCGCTGGCCGATGGTGATGCCCCGCCGCCCGCGATCACGTTGGTGGGAGACCTGACCAACACCTACTATTCCGTTGCGTCGGTGATGGCGAGTGCGGCGATAACCGGCTATGTAGATACCTTGGGCACGGAACCACACGGCATCCAGTTAAACGAGGAAGCGCTGGGCGCTTCGGCGGCGCGGACCGAGTTCGAGACGTATGTTCCTGGCTTGCTGCTTTTTTCCGTGCTATTGCTCATTTACCAGACCTCGATGGTGATCGCGCGTGAGATCGAAGCGGGAACACTACGCCGCCTGCAAATCACGCGCCTGTCTGCGTTTGGGTTGTTGGGTGGCGTCAGCCTGTCCCAACTGGTGATTGGCTTGCTGTGCATCATCACGACATTCCTGGTGGCGGTGGCGCTGGGCTTCCATAGCGAAGGCCCGATCATCGCGGCAGTATTCATCAGCCTGGTGACGGCGTTTTCGGCAGTGGGAGTGGGGTTGATGGTGGCGTGTTTCTCCAAAACCGTGATCCGCGCCTTTATCGTCAGCACCTTTCCACTGTTCCTGATGATGTTCTTCACGGGCGTGTTTTTACCGGTGGGCAGCGTGCCGTTGTTTGAGATCAGTGGACGCGAGGTGGCATTGTTCGATGCCCTGCCACCCACCCAGGCGGTGGTGGCGCTCAACAAAATCCTGACACTGGGCGAGGGCCTGGGCGGCGTGGTGTACGAGGTAGCGGTGGCGCTGGGGCTGTCGCTGGTGTACTTCCTGGCCGGAGTTGGACTGTTTCACCGGATGCACCTGCGCCGTGCCTGAACATGCCCTCTGGTACCCAAAAGATCATGTAGCAGTAGCGCCCGGCGACGCTCCTGTTTTTGTGAAAGACTTGACAAATTGAGCAACGCTTGAAATGGTTGAGATGGTCCTGTATAATCCCTCCGCCGCACGAAATCAGGTTTGGTAGTTAGCCAACTTATCCCCGTTTTTTCTCATTAGATACTTATTATCTTGACAACAGGTGTCAGGAAATATGGTGTATACTGTGCTGGTCGAACGAACACCCGTTCGGCAACTCCCGCCAGACTAGAGAGGAGTGACGTGCATGAGCGCCTCTGCTAACAGGGAATTTACCGTCAAAGATGCGTATTCATATAACCTGAAGAATGCGGTACGCTGGATCACATCGCATGTCTTGCGGTACAGATGGTTGTTTATTGCCGCGATTGCCTTCAGCGTGATCGATTTCACGGCCTATTCGCAGGTGCCGGTGCAGGTGGGGCGCGCCGCTGACGAGATCATCAACCCCACCGGCGACGCGGCGCTGGTGCGCATGGCGCTGTTGGTGCTGGCTGCCTATACCACCAGCAGCATTGCATTCTGGATCGGTGGACTGCTGATCGAAACGTTGGCCCAGCGCATCGAGGCCGACTCGCGCCAGGAACTCTACATCAGCCTGCTGGAAAAAGACCAGTCTTTCCATGACCACCAGCGCGTGGGTGACATTATGGCCCGCGCAACGGACGACGTGCGCCAGTTGAACTTCATGCTCAGCCCTGGCTTGCGCTTCATCTACGAGACGGTGCTGGGCATCGTGGCTCCGCTGCTGTTCATTGGCCTCGTGCGGGTGGAGCTGCTGCTCGTGCCACTGGTGTTCCTGGTAGCGTATGGGATCGCGGTCGAGCGGTACGTGCGTCGGCTGGAGCCTGTCATGCACAACCAGCGCGAGCAGTTCGGCACGCTCAATGCCGGGCTGGAAGAGTCGATCTCTGGCATCGAGATCGTCAAGGCCAGCGTACAAGAAGCCCATGAGCGCAACCGCTTCCGCAAAAACGCGCGCCTGTTCCGCGATTACTTCGTACAGCAGGGCCAGATCGAAGCGCGCTATTTGCCGCTGCTACTGTTCGCGGTGACGCTGGGCGGCGTGTTCCTGCATTGCATGGTGCTATACGACCGGGGCAGTATGGATATTCCCGACATCATCGCTGTGATGGGCCTGATGAACGTGCTGCGCTTCCCGGTTTTCATCTCGATCTTCTCGTTCTCGTTGGTGCAGTTGGGCCTGGCCAGCGCGGAGCGACTGCTGACCATTATTCGCGGCGAGACGGACCTCGACGAGAATGCGGGCGGCTTCGGCCAGCCGATCCAGGGACATGTCGTCTTTGAGGACGTGAGCTTCGGTTATGAGTCCGAAGACGAAAACGCGCCCCATGTGATCGACGGCGTATCGTTCGAGATCGAGCCGGGGCAGACGGTGGCGATTGTGGGCCAGACCGGATCGGGCAAGAGCACGCTCACCAAGCTGATCAACCGCACCTACGATACCACGACGGGCCGCGTGCTGGTCGATGGGGTGGACGTGCGCGAATGGGACCTGAACGTCCTGCGCTCGCAGATCTCCAACATTGAGCAAGACATCTTCCTGTTCTCGCGCACGCTGGCCGAAAACATCGCGTTCGGCGCGCCGGGCACGCCGCAGGAGCTGATCGAGCAGGCCGCGCGTGAAGCGCAGGCGCACGACTTCATCCTGAGCTTCAGCGAGGGCTACGAAACGAAGGTTGGCGAGCGCGGTGTGACGCTCTCCGGCGGACAGCGGCAGCGGATTGCGCTGGCCCGCGCCTTTCTCAGCGACCCGCGCATCCTGATCCTGGATGACTCGACCAGCGCCATCGACAGCGCTACCGAGGACGAAATCCAGCAGGCGATCCGCCGCGCGCAGGAAGGCCGCACGACGATCCTGATCACACACCGTATGTCACAGATTCGCTGGGCGGACAAGATCGTTGTGCTCGATCATGGCCAGGTGGTGGCGTCCGGTTCGCACGACGACCTACTGCGCACCTCGCCACTGTATCGCCGCATCTTCGCCCGGTACGATGTGGACCTCCCGCCGCTGGAAATTGACGAGACCGTGCAAACGGCTGCACGTTAGGAGGAAACAATGGGCTTCATTATGGACGGCCTCGACGCCGAAGAATATGATCGCCAATATGGTGACCGCGAGCTGGTCAAGCGCATTGGCAGTTACTTCCGACCCCAGACGGTGCGCATTCTGATCGCGGCCCTGATGATCGTGCTAGACTCGCTGGCGAACACCGGCCTGCCGATCTACATTTCGCGCAGCCTGGACCGCCTGGAAGACGGCATCTCGACGGAAGAACTGCTGGGCATCACGGGGGTGCTGGTGGGGTTGGGCAGTCTAGCGTGGGGCTTCAACGCGATCCGGCGCTGGCTGCAAGCGCAGGCCGTCGGCAACGTGGTGCTGCACATGCGCGAAGATGCCTTCGATGCAGTGGTGCAGCGCGACCTGTCGTTTTACGACCAGTACCCGTCTGGCAAGATCGTCAGCCGCGTCACGTCCGACACCCAGCAGTTCACCCAGGTCGTCACGCTGACGCTGGAACTCATGAGCCAGATTCTGCTGGTCGTGATCCTGATCGGCTACCTGTTCAGCGTGAACTTACGCCTGACGCTGATCACGCTGGCGATCTCGCCGCTGGTCGTCATCACAGCGCTGGCATTCCGCAAGATCGCGCGCAGCACCGTCACCCAGTCGCGGCGAATTGTGGCCGAAGTCAACGCCCACATCCAGGAAACGGTGAGCGGCATCGGCGTGGCCAAGACCTTCCGCCAGGAGCAGGCCATCTACGACGAGTTCCAGGACGTGAACCGGCGCTCGTACCGCATCAACCTGCGCACGGGCTACGTCTTCAACAGCATCTTCCCCATCCTGGCTCTGTTGGCCGGGGCAGGTACAGCGGCGTTGGTCTTCTTCGGTGGTGAAATGGTCAAGACCGGCAGCATCAGCGCCGGGGAATGGTACCTGTTCATCCAGGGCCTGATGATGTTCTGGTTCCCGCTGACGAGTATCGCATCATTCTGGAGCCAGTTCCAGTTGGGGTTGGCGGCGGGCGAGCGCGTGTTCGCCCTCATCGACGCCGAGTCCAAAGTCGTGCAAACCGGCGACGACAACCTCGATCTGGTGCTGGGCGAGATTACGTTCGACCACGTCGACTTCGCCTACAACGAAGAAGAGCCGGTGTTGCAGGACTTCTCGCTGACGATCAAGGCCGGTGAAACGCTGGCGCTGGTGGGGCATACCGGCTCCGGCAAGTCGAGCATTGCGCGCCTGATCGCGCGTTTCTACGAGTTTCAGGGCGGACGCATCCTGGTCGATGGACACGATGTCCGCAGCCTGAACATGTCCAACTACCGCGAGTTTCTGGGGATCGTGACCCAAACGCCGTTCCTGTTCGATGGCACGGTGGCCGACAACATCCGCTACGGCTGCCAGGATGCGTCGGACGAGGATGTGCAAAGCGTGGCGAAGCAGGTCGGGGGTGGGGACTGGCTGGACAACCTGCCCAACGGTCTGGACACCGAAGTCGGCGAGCGCGGCGGCAACCTCTCGATGGGCCAGCGGCAGTTGGTGGCGTTGGCACGTGTGCTGCTGCAAGACCCGTCGATCTTCATCCTGGACGAAGCCACCGCCAGCGTGGACCCGCTGACCGAAACACTGATCCAGGAGGGGCTGGACGAGGTGACCAAGCGGCGCACGTCGGTCGTGATCGCACACCGCCTCTCGACGATCAAAAACGCGCACCGTATCATCGTGCTTTCCAAAGGCAAGATCATCGAGGAGGGCACCCACGACGAACTGCTGGCGCAGGGCGGCCACTACGCCGAGCTATACAACACCTACTTCCGGCACCAGAGTCTGGAGTACATCGAGAAGTCACAGGCGATTGTTTCCGCCGCGTGATCGAGGCGTAGTTCAGTAGACAGAATCGTGTAGGGGCGTATCGCATACGCCCCACCCTGAACCCGCCACAGATTGGCCTCTATCAGTCGTACAGCACCACGATAAATCGTTTGGGACCATGCACGCCGACGGCGAGCGTTTGCTCAATGTCGGCGGTTTTGCTGGGCCCGCTGACCAGGATCAGGTTGGCGGGCATGGCGTCGGCCAGACCAGCGGCGTGACGCGTTGCCGTCCAGGTGAAGATGTCGGGCGTCAGGCACGCAGCGGGCACCAGCGCGATGTGCACCGGCGGCAGCAGCGTCACCAACCGGCTGCGCCCTGGTCCGCTGGAGAGTACGAGCGTACCGGTTTCTGCTAAGGCTGCATCCGCGCTGCTCAAGCCCACGTCCGCCGCCGCACATGCTGCCCGCAGATCGCCCGCCTGCCCGACGGTGTGCCATTCCGCTTCCGGCCAGCGACCGGGCAGGTCCAGCGTGTCGAACGGTGCTTCGTTGTTGACTACGATTCGCTCTGCTTCCAGCGTTTGTAACAGTTCGCCCAGCTTGTCTAGGGCTACATCCAGCGACGCAACGCGATACGCTGCACCTTTCACTTTCTCCAGCGATGCGATAAAGCGGGCGGCCATGTCGTCAAACTGGCGGCGGGACTGCCAGGGGGCGGGTGGCGCGGCGTCCCCACGTGCATTGTCGCGCAGTTGGCCTAAGATGTGTTCGCGGGCGGTCATGTTCCCTCCTCCTCAGAAGTGGCGTCGTTGGCTGAAAGACCGTCGTCCCACAATTCGCGGAACGAGCGTGGAGCCAGCGCAGGAAGCTGGCGGTCTCGCGCCGGGTTCAAGCCGCGCGGCAGACGCAGGGACCCATTGCGCGCCAGCGGACGTTGGAAGAAGCGTCCCAGCCCGGTCAGGAAGCGGAACAGGCGCGGGCGACCCAGCACCCACGCCGCCGACCCTTCCAGCAGGCGCTCCTGGCGGGGGATGATGCGTTGCTCGACCTCATCGGCACGCAGTTCGAGCAGCATCCGGGGCAGGTCGATGCGCGCCGGGCACACATCCAGGCACGCGCCACACAACGAACTGGCGTGCGGTAGCGCTTCGTACTCTTCCAGGCCAAACAGCAGCGGCGTGATCACGGCCCCGATCGGGCCGCTGTACGGGCTGCCATAGGCGTGGCCGCTCACCTCCTGGTACACGGGGCAGATGTTGAGGCAAGCCCCGCAGCGGATACACTGCAAAATTTCCTCGTATTTGCCGCCCAGCAGTGCGCTGCGCCCGTTATCCAGCAGCACGATATGTACTTCCTGCGGCCCATCGGGATCATCTGCCTGCGCCGGGCCGGTGATGGTCGCGGTGTAGATCGAGAGCGGCTGGCCGGTCGCGCTGCGTCCCAGCAATGAGAGCCATACCGCCGCATCGTCCCAGGTAGGCGCGAGTTTTTCCAGCCCCATGACGGCGATATGTACCGGCGGGGCGCTGGTGACCATGCGTCCGTTGCCCTCGTTGGTGACCAGCACGATACTGCCCGTTTCGGCGACGGCCACGTTCACGCCCGAAATGCCGATGCTCGCGCTCAGGAACTTCTCGCGCAGCACGCGCCGCGCCTGCTCCGTCATGCCGGGGATGTCGTCGCCGGTGAAATTCGTGCCAAGCTTGCGGTTGAACAGCTCGGCCACCTGCTGGCGCGTTTTGTGCAGCGCCGGGCCGATGATGTGCGAGGGCGGTTCCCCGGCCAGTTGGATGATCCACTCGCCCAGGTCGGTTTCCACCGGCTCGATCCCGGCGGCAAGCAAAGCGTCGTTGAGGTGAATTTCCTCCGTCGCCATCGACTTGGACTTGACGACCAGGTCCGCGTCATGCTGCTGCGCGATTTCGACCACGATACGCTGCGCGTCAGCGGCATCCCGCGCCCAATGGACGTGCGCCCCGGCGGCCTGGGCGTTGCGCTCGAACGTTTCCAGGTGATCGGCCAGGCACGCCAGCGTCGCCGCGCGGATGGCCTTCAGGTGATCGCGCAGGGCGTCGGAGTCGGGCAGTTCGGCCAGGGCTTCGGCGCGGTGGGTGCGGAAGCGCAGCGTGGCCCCATCAACCGCGCGCTGCAAGTTGGGATCGTTGACGGCTTTAGCCGCGCTCTTGCGGAAGTCGTAAAAGGTGACGTTGGGTGTATGGGTCATCGCGTCAACTCCTCCAGCAGCACCGCCGTGTGTTCGATGCGCAGACCGTTCGCCAACCCGCGCATTTGCATCAAGCAGCCCGGATCAGACGTAACCAGCAGGTCAGTTTGGGTGGCAGCGGCGCGACGCACTTTCTCCGCCGTCATCGCGTTGGATATGTCCGGCATCCGCACCGAGAACACGCCGCCGAACCCACAGCAGCGATCCGATTCGTCCATTTCGGTGATGGTGCAGCCTGCCGCTGTCAACAGGTGGCGCGGTTCGTCGCGCAGCCCCAGCAGCCGGTTCATGTGGCACGAGTCGTGATAGGTGATGTGCGGGGCATGGGGAACCGGCGCGGGCTGCCATCCGGCCTGGTGCACCAGGAACTCGGTTAGCTCGAATGTCCGCGCGGCAAGCCGTTCGGCGCGGGCGTGCCATTCGGGGCCTGGCAGGTGGGCGTATTCGGTGCGGATCATGGCTGTGCACGATCCGCTGGGCAGCACCACCGCCTCGTACTCCTCAAAAATCTCGACGCAACGCCGGGCCAGGTGTGCGGCCTGTTTGCGGAATCCACTGTTGAAAAACGGCTGGCCGCAGCAGGTTTGCGCTGCCGGGAAGTCCACGTCGAATCCCGCTCGCCGCAGCAGCTTGACCGCCGCTACGCCGACTTCGGGCAGCACCTGGTCGGCCAGGCAGGTGACCATCAAGGCAACACGTTTTGGTTTGGTCATGAACGCTCATCCTGTGGCAAAAAGGACACTAGCAGGGCCAGCGCGCCCAGGTTGAATAAGGCTGCGGCCAACCCGTTTATCAGCAAACCCCCGGTGAACAACAACGGTCCGAGCAGCGCGCCCAGCATTCGCCCGGCGGAATGGGCCGCTGCGGTCCCGGCCATCATCGTGGCGCGCGCGCCGGGCGCCAGTTCGGTCATGATCGGCAGCGTGCTCACCAGCGCAAACTCGAAGGTCAGGAAAAACAGGAACAAGCCCACCAACGCGCTGCCTACGCCAAATCCTAACACGGGCAGCAGAATACTCGCCAGTGCATTCAGCCCAATGCCCAGCATCACGGCGCGCCGTTTGCCCAACCGGTCCACCAACCCGGCGACCAGCCCCTCCCCGGCCAGTTCCGCCACGCCAATCACGACGGAGGCTGCTCCCAACGCAGCCACCTTCAGCCCGAATGAGTCTTCCATCCACGCGCCGTAGACGATGAAGATTGTTTCGTTGCCCAGGCTGATCAGGGTACCCATCAACAACCCGGCTACAGCAGGACGGTGGCGCAGCACAATCCGCGCACCCTGGATCAGCGACGGGCGCTCGATATCCTGCGTGTCGTTCCCTGGCAGAACACGCCACACGAGCACGGCACTTAGCAGCGCCAATCCACCTAACACCGGAAACGGCGCATACCACCGCCCAGTACGCGCGATCAGCCAGCCCAGCAGCGGCATCCCGATCAGGAACGCCGCCGACCAGCTTAACTCGTTCAGCGCAATGGCGAATCCGCGCCGGGTGTAGTGTACGCGATCCCCAATGTAGGCCAGCACCGCCGGATCGTAGATCAGCTTGGCGCACACAGCCAGCAGCAGCGCGATAAACAGCGCCGGGTAGGTGGGCCAGACCGTGACCAGCAGCATGGCAGCGGCCAGAATCAGGAGCGCAGTCAGCAGGGCGGCCTTGCGTCCGCGCGTGTCCGCCAGCGCGCCGAACAATGGACCACCCAGTCCCAATGCGGACCGGGCCGTGATCGCCAGCGTGATCGCTTCCAGGTCCACGCCGAGGCCGCGCGCCATGCGAGGTAGAAAGGGGTAGACCATGCGATGCACGGTGTTGCTGATGGTGCGCGCGCCGGTCAGGATGGGCAGTTGGGTGCGCAGCGTATCCGGTGGCGCGGGTGATGGCGCTGTCGGGTGGCTCAATGTCGGTTTCTTTGCGAGTTGTGGCACATGGCGAGAATAGCCCTAAGGCAGCGGCGGTATAGGCATGGTGGTGCCGCCGGGCGTGGGATAGGGATTGGGCAGGGCGCGCATGTCGCGGTAGCCCAGGTCGAGCATCCACTGGCACAGCACCGGGCCGCCGTACCGGTCGGGGATAGGCACACCATTGGCTTGCGGCAAGCCATTGTAGCCGCGCAGATAGCCGAAGTACCCGTCGATCTGGGCGCGCGCCATCTCGGACAGGTCCGCGTCCCCGATGGCAATGGCGTGGATGTGGATCGCGGAGCCGGGATACAACTCGTTTTCGTCGCGCAGCCAGGCCGCAAACCCCGCTATCCGCAGCGCGCGGATCAGCGGCTCGATCTCGCTGGTAAGCACGGACCAATCGATCCGGCTGCGCACCGAGAGGTCCACTGCGCCGCCGCCGTCATGTGTGCCGAAGGACGCCGCGACCCCGCCCGCGTTGTAGCTGCCCTGCGTGATCGCCAGCCGCAGATCGATGATGCCGTCCTGCGCCGAGTAGAGCACCTGGGCATGGTCCAGCATGGCGATGGTGCGCGCGTTGAACTGCGCGCCGTTGACCCACACGCGGGTATAGTCGTCCGGGGGCCGCCAGCAGCCCACCGGGTCGACAAACGGTGTGGCCGTCGGCGTCATCTGGGGACCGGCGGCGCTACTCGCCAACACACCCAATCCCAACAGCCCGGCGACCGCCCCGGCCAGTAGAATACTACCCC
>JAADYV010000018.1 GCA_010092855.1 Chloroflexota bacterium
CAGCAGCGAGGCGCTGGCCATGCCCGCGACCTTTTTGCCCGCCGCGTGCAGGTCCTTGATCAACACCGCGCGCGGATCGCGGTCCAGGGGAACATACGCGCCCTGGTCCTTATCGTAGACGCCGATCACTACGCCATTGTCGTCGCGCTGGTAAAATTCCGGGCAGCCGTTGGCGACCATGTCCTTGACCCACTGTTCCACCGCATACCCGTCGGCTTCCAGGCGCGGAATGCTGTCCGCCACGCCGATGGCGTCCCATATCTGGAATGGGCCGAGCTCGTGGTTAAAGCCCCAGCGGTTAGCACGGTCGATGCTGGGAATGTCGTCCGCGATTTCACCCAGGCGGCGCGCGGCGTAGGTCAGGTAAAAGGCGTGCAGGTGCCATAGGTACAGCCCGGCGCGGTCTTCGGCGTGCACCATTGCCTTGATGCGCGCGCTGGTGTCCTCGATCTTGCGGTTTGCGCCCACACTCTCGAAGCGTACTTTTTCCGGCGCGACGTGTTCCATCGTCGCCGGGTCGAGCGTCCAGAATTCGCGCCCGCCGTCGGGCAAGTCCACGCGCTTATAGAAGCCCTGCTTCACTTTGTTGCCCAACAGCCCGCGCGCCTGCATCTGTTCCAACAGCACTTTGGACTGCGGATGGTTGAGCACTGCGCGTGATTCATCGTCGGGGATGGCGGGGTACAGGTTGGCGTTGACGTGCACCATGATGTCGGTGCCGATCAGGTCCATCAGGCGGAAGGTGGCCGTTTTCGGACGCCCGATCAGCGGCCCGGTCAGGTTATCCACTTCGCTGATGGTGTAGCCCTGGTCCAGCGCGTAGTTGATGCCGTAGGTGCCCGCCAGGCTGATGAAGCGGTTGGCGATGAAGTTGGGCGTATCCTTGCACAGCACCACGCCTTTGCCCAGCACGTTCGCGCCGTAGTCCAGCATAAAGTCCAGCACGGCGGGATCGGTGTTGGGGTGGGGGATGATTTCCAGCAGCTTGAGATAGCGCGGCGGGTTGAAGAAGTGCGTGCCCAGGAAGTGGCGCTGGAAGTCGTCGCTGCGCCCCTCCGCGATGGCGTTGATGCGCAGGCCGCTGGTGTTGGTCGAGATGATGGCGTCCGGTTGCCGGATGGCGTCCAGCCGGGCCATGAGGTCTTGCTTGATCGCCAGGTTTTCGATGATGACTTCGACGATCCAGTCTGCATTCGCCACGAGTTCGAGGTCGTCGTCCAGGTTGCCGGGTGTGATCAGGTCCAGGTCGTCGGGATGAAAAAGCTGTGCCGGGCGGCTCTTTTGCATGGCTTTGATGTTGCCCAACACAATGGCGTTTCGTTTGTCTGGCGCGTCGCCGGGGGCAGTGTCTTTGGCAGGGATGTCCAGCAGCACCACTTCCACGCCAATCCCGGCCAGCAGCGCCGCGATGCCGCTGCCCATCGTGCCCGAGCCGATCACGGCGGCTTTGCGGATAGTGTAGCTGTCGCTCATGAAAAATCTCCTTGTTATGTCCGATAAATAAATATCGTTTTTTTCAATTATGACATACTTGCCGCGCGGAGAGAAATACAGCAGAAATACAGCGCAAATCTAGATCGGCAGGTCGCATGAGGTGCTGCGGGCGCATAACGGAACGAGAAATAGCGGGCGCATCCAGGATGATGCCGTGCTGTTGGAAAATCTCACGGTTTTCTTTAGCATGTAGCTATGGACGAGCCGGGAAAAGTAGGTTATAATGATGCGCGTAGTGGAAAAGGTTGTTCGCATGACAGGACATGAATCCCCCAGCGCACCTTATCAATGCGGTGGGGTTTTTTTCCAGAGAGCGCCTTTCCCCTAACACCAGTCCAATATAGTGGGAAAGGAATCTCCCCGAAATGTCTGAAGAACGTGTAAGTGGTGTCGTGAAGTGGTTCAATGCGCAGAAGGGTTTTGGCTTTATCTCGCGTGAGGGTGCGCCGGATGTGTTCGTGCACCACAGCGAAATCCAGGCCGATGGCTACCGCGAACTGAACGAAGGTGAACACGTGACGTTTGTCGTCACCCAGGGGCAAAAAGGCCCGCAAGCCAGCCAGGTCCGGCGCGAAAACGGCTAAACCCGTACTAACGCCAGCCAATCATATGCCCTGTATCGGTCCAACCGGTGCAGGGCGTTTTTTTGTGCATGGCCCCATACAACCCCCATTCCGCACTTGCCTGGACGTTTACTTCGGGAATGCGTTTCTTGGGCGCCGATTGTAGCGTATAATAGGGTTAATCTCCGTTTGTAATAGTCTAGAGAGCAGAACGATGACGGTCATTGAGACGAGTATTTTCATCAACCGTTCCCCTGAGGATGTTTTTGAATTCGCCGTCTACCATCCTGAACGCCTTCCCGACTGGTTTGCAGGCGTGCAAGCCGTTGAGTGGAGCGACACCTACCCGGAAATCGGCAGCCAGCTCGAGGTGACGTATAAGGCCGCCGGTCTGACTCTGCAAACCACCGGCACAGTAGTCGACCTTGTCTCCGGCGAAAAATACATAGCAGAGTACGAAGGCATGGCGTCTGGTCTTCAGACCTGGACCTACACGCCGGAAGACGGCGGAACACGCATTACGCTCCATTTTGATTATGAGATGGGCGGTGGCGGCCTGGGCAAAATCGCCGATAGGCTGATTGTCGAACGGCAGAATACCAGGAACTTCGAGCAGAGTCTGGAAAATCTAAAGGCCCTGGTGGAAGGCTAGGGGTCCGCTCGATTCTTCCGCAAGAAAACAAAAACGGGCCGCTGATGGCCCATCTTTGCCGCTTATGTTGGTGCTTGCCTCGTCGTGTGGCAGACGATCTACCGTGCGGACGGTGTCGGCTGTGTTGAAATTTACGCTAAAAACCGCGCTGATATACAGGCGAAAATGTCAACACTACCTAGCCCTGGCGCTGTTTGTGCTTGGGGTTGGACGAGCACATCACGTACAAACGCCCTTTGCGGCGCACGAAATAGCACCTTTCGCACATGAGGCGCACAGAAGAACGTACTTTCATGGTGGTCACCTCCCCGGCGGTACCATTGACTGACAACCGGGCAGGCCGGTTGAAAAGCATTTCCGTTGATATTCCGGCGCTTATTATAAGCAAAAGTCCGCACGCCGTCCAGGGTCGGGTCCACGAACAACCTGACAGAACAGGGAATGCTGCATGGTTTACCCCTCCGCCCGGTCCTGCGCACCGGAGGTTCGATCTCCGCGCGCGGAGAGGGGGAGTATGCCAAATGTGTTCGGGGACATAATCCCTTCTCTGTTTACGGCTATGCCTTACCCACCAATCGGGTGGCGCACGTTTTCCGGGCAGGGTAACATGCGGCGCATCAGACACACCCCTTGCCAGTCTGGTCGCCAGACCGGGGTGATGCTTAGCCGTTTACGGGGAGGGGGGCATTGTGTGCCGCGCACCTCCCACGCGATCCAGCGCCTGACAACTCGTTCGTGGACTCTCCAGGGTCGGCACGCAAACGGGGCGTCATCCGCCGCAGCGCAGCGTGGGACGCCCCTGTGATGCGGATATGTATTGCGCGCCGCGAAACTACTCCAGGTAGCCCTCAAGCCCGGCAGCGTCGGCCAGCATTGCAAAGACCAGCGATTCCAGTTCCGACTCCGGCATGGCACGGAAGCCGTCCAGCACCAGCACTGATTCGTTGGGCAGTTCGGCCCCCATAATCGTGCCGGTGACGCCGCCGTCAATATAGCGCCAGTAGTAAATCGTCAGGTCGCCCAGTTGGCCTTCTTCCACTGCCGTGCGGTCAAACTCGAAACCTTCGGTCAGCGGGAAGAACGAATATTCCATCACGTCCACGGCGGTGGGCAGCATCAGTTGATCGCGGTCATCGACGCGGAACAGGTCGCAATAGACAAAGATTTCGCCGGTATCCAGCGCCACGAAGTCGCGATAGTTCGGGTCTTCTTCGGCGCTCCACCCCGCCGGGTATTGCAGCACGGTCCCGTCGGTGAAGGTGTAGCTGTCCAGCGCGCCGATAGCGGGCAATGTGAGTACAAGCTCGTCGCCCTCATCACCCTCATCGCCCTCGTCGCCCTCGCTGTCGGTAGAGGGGTTCATCGAATCGACAAGCGACTCGACGGCAGACTCGCCATCGGATTCGCTGGGATCGCCCATGTCCGGTTCAAGCATGGTCACTGGATCGCCGTCGATGGTGGCTGTGCTCAGCATCTCGAAGGCAGCCAGTTCGGCCTCTGCGCCTACCATCTCGAACGCTCCCACCGCTACCAGGACGGACTCGTTGGGCAGCATGGTAGCATAGATCGCGCCGCTGCTGTCGCCATCATAGTAGTAGAAGGTGTACAGCTCGCGTTCGTTGACCTCGGTGGTAAACACCAGGCCCGCATCAAAAGTCAGGCTGCTGTCGGTTGGCAAAAACGCGGCTTCCATCACCCCATACACGTCACCGGCTGCTTCCATTTCGGCCTGGATTTCGGGGGTGGCCACGCCCACGTTCAAGAATTCTTCGTTCAGTTCCAGCACAGCGCTTTCGGAAGTTGACGCGGTCGCGTCCAACGTCCACCCCTCCGGGATGAGGATCGTGGTGCCGTCGCCAAAGGTATAGGTCATGTCGTCGGTCTGGGCCAGCACAGGCAGCCCCAACCCCAGCAGCACAAGCAGCAGCAGCGAAATGGTCAGTTTACGCATCAGGTGAAGTTCTCCTTCAGAATGATGAACAGCATTGCCCCTTTGGTGGGGAACCGCCGTCCGGCACGGGGCACACATGCCCGACGCAGCACTGCCAACGGTGGCAGCCGAGAGTGACAAACAACAGTGACAAACCGTAGCGAACTTACGCCCGTCAGTACCAGGTAGTGTTGACATTTTCGCCTGTGAATGGCCAATTCCTGAGTACAAATGTCAACACGGCCTGAATTTCCTGGACGATTGTGGCCTCTAAAATGAGTTTACCCTGCCCCAAACCCCTCCCCGTGCACGGAGAGGGGCTTTAGCGTTTTTGTGCTTACTGCTTACTCCCTCTTTCTCCATTTACGGGGAAAGGGGGTTGGGGGGAAAGGGGTAAACCGGAAATCACGCACCATGGAAAACGTGAAACCGTCGTGAGTAGCTAGTTGTACACCCGGTAGCTCACAAAGATGGTCGAGTCCTGGCGGTTGTCGACGCGCATAATGGCACGCTGGCCTTCGGCGGTGATGATGCCGAAGATCGCGCCGCTGGTGACCTGCTCGGTGGTCAGCCCGGTCTGCGTGATCTGAGCCGGATTGATCAGCTCGTAGTGCGAATTCTCATACGTGAAGCCGCTCAGCACCGCAATCTTGGCCCCGTTGACCATGCCGATATTGAAGCCGTCCCACACGATGTCGTTGGTGCCGCCGTACAGGTCCCATTCGGTGTTAGCCGTGATCTGCTGGTTGGTCTGGTTGGCGACAATCGGGTAGTCGGCCAGGTACGACAGGTTGTAGGTGTTGTTTTCTTCGTTCGATTCGAGCACGACTTTGGTTTCGTCCGCGACAATGGACGCCGTCCACTGCCCGGAATTGGCCAGCGTGCCCGTCAACTGGGCCTGGATTTCTGCCCCGGCGGCCAGTCCTTCGATGTTGGCCACAGCGATGACCGGGCCGGGCTGGAAGACCCCCTGTACCACAAAGGCCCCCGCTGCACCGCCGCCATTGTTGCGAACCGTCACCGTTGCCGTGAAGACCTGTCCCGGTATCGGTTGGGTCGGGTTCAACTGCACCTGGGTGATCGCCAGGTCGGGTGTGGGTGCGATGGTAGGTGTGGGCGAGAGCGCGGGCGTCGGGCTGGGCGGTAGTTCGTTGGCGGGGATGCTGCCCAGGTCGCCTTCGACCGTCACAAATTCCGCGCTGACCCATCCCACCTGGCCATTGAAGTTGATGGTAAACCATGCGAAGTCGGGCGAGCGGCCAATGATTTCGTACAGTTCATTGGCTTCCACCTGGCCGATCTGGTCATATTCCAGGCCCGGACCAGAGCGCACGTTCAACCGGTTGACAGTCACGCGCGCATAGTTGCCTTCCAACGTGGCGGTCGGGGCCGGAGTGTCGGTGGGCGGACCAGGGGTCGGCGTCGGAGTTGGTACCTCGGCGGCACCTTGCGCCCCGCCGGTCAGCAGCACGCCGTCATCGTAGCGCGCCACCACCTGCGGGCCACCGCCAGGCCCCAGTTCGTACACCATCACGATACGGATCAGGTCGCCATTGCCGAAATCAACCGGGCGCAAGATGCCCTGCACCAGCGTCGGCGGCGTAGTGTTTAACAGCCGGGACTTGATTGTGTTGGCATCCACTGACTGGTTGCGCAGAGCCACGCTCAGGAACCACATGCTGTCGTAGGCGGCCACGGACATTGGGCCGGGCACCGCCGCGTACTTCTGCACGTAGTCGCGCGTGAAGATGCGGGAGACGTCGCCGGTATAGCCAAACGACCACGACGTGACGCCCAGCACGCCCTCGCCCAGCGCATCCGGCAGCGCGCCGCTGCGCGAGGCTTCTTCGGCATGACGGTAAGCAAAGCGACCTTCCCACCCGGCAGCGCGCAGGTCTTCCAACAACTCCACGGCGTCACCGGGCGCTCCCCACATGACGACGGCCTGCGGATTGATGCCGCCCAATTCCTGGACGGTGGGCGATAGCGGGCTGCCTGCCGGAAGCTGTATCTTGGCGGCGGCTTGCGCGCCGGCGGCGATCAGCTCGTTCTCGAACAAGGCCAGCGCTTCGGTCGATTCCACGTCGGTCTGGACCAGCGCAATCTGCGTCAGCTCCAGGTCCTCGAGTAGATAGGCCGCCAGGGCACTGCTGTGCAACCCTTCGGGCGCGCGCATCCGGAACAGGCTGTTGGTGTCGTCATTGTCCGTCAGGCTGTTGGCCGTGGCCGGGGTCAGCACGGGCAGACCGGTATCCAGCAGGAGCGCAATGTTGTCGGGCGTAAGCACCGCGTTGGAATCCGGGCCCAGCAGCACCAGCACATCCTGGCCGACCAGCGTGTCGATATCGCTGGCCAGCGATTGTTCGGTGGGGGCTGCCTCCAGCGTAACCAGTTCCAACTGGTAGACGCCGTCTGCCGAGTTGACGCCACCCCCCTTGTTGATCTGCTCGATGGCCATGCTCGCCCCGTGCGCGGTGTCGCTTTCGGC
>JAADYV010000201.1 GCA_010092855.1 Chloroflexota bacterium
AACCGCGAAAACGGCGAGTGGTGCGCCTTGACGGACCGGCGGGCCGGTCCGAGCGGTGCATGGGGTGAACAACCCCACTGCACCGATGCAGCGCCAAGTACGCGCTGCACCAGCCCCTCCGGCGTGTGAGGAGCCAGTGTTTTAGCTGGCTTAGGCTGAACCGGACATCTGGCGCATAGAAATATGCTGCCGGTTCAGCCGTACCCGGTTGTGGTGCGAGCCACAACCGGGGGCTGCCACGCAACTTCGTTGCGGCAGCCAAGAACACGCACGACATCATCAACTCACCCACCTCGACTTGTGCGCTTGGCGTTGGCTCATTGACATTAGAAAACTCTGCATACACTTCAGACTCTACATACTCTACATGCCACCGGGGCGTGCTATGCAGAGTATGTAGAGTTATGTAAAGAATGAAGAGTTTTTCAGGCATCAGCTTGTACAATCGCTTCGACGCCATAACGCTGCATCATGTCAGTCACGTGCGCGCACTGGACACCGTAAACCATGCCATCCATCTGACGTTTGCGGCGGGCGTTATCCAACAGGTGCAGCCGCGACATGATATGCCCTATCCATTGCGCGTGTCCTAGCGTCTCGACCGATTGGCCCAGCAACTGCGCAACTTGATCACGAACCTCAGCGGCTTTCAGCCATACCAGTTTTTCCTGGTTGCGGGTCATGATTTCGAGCGCCTGGAGCACAGCTTCCTCGCGGTCACTCAGCGCTTTGCCCCGGCTGATTTGTTCGTCCCATTCAGCCGCCTGTGAGATGGCGTCGAACAACCCCTCCACACCCCCCTGCTCCTCGAAGAATGCCGCTAACGCGACCAACGGCGACCACAGTTCACCGGAGCGATTGCGCAGGGTGTGCAATTCTGGGCGCTCGAAGGTATTGCGATAGACGTGTGAGAACTGCGACAGTGCCAGCATGTAAAGCTGGTGGCGAATTGCTGCGCCATCAAAGTCAACCGGGATGGGTGGCATTTTCTGGTCAGTACGCCGCATGGGGATTGCGATACACCGGCTGGCAAGCACATCTTCCAGCCCGTAAATCGCAGCCAGGACTTTTGGTGAATACACATCAAACGCCTGCGGTTTCATGTCCTCGCCAGTGATACGAATGGCGGGCATTCCGGCTTTGTAGCCGCTGTTCAACAGTTGCCGGATTTGCTGCATTCCCGGATCGCGCGGGTTGTGGTAACGTTCAGCTTCATCAATGCCGACCGCGCAGCCAGTGACATGCACCAGACGAAAAATCGCCGGGCCGGTCGGGTCCGAAGTCGAAATCATATTGAAGGCGACCGGCTGTAAAACTCGCAAGACGGTACTCTTGCCGCTGTTCTTGGGACCGTTCAGCGCCAGATAGGGATAGGCAGGGAACAGCGTATAGAAATACGTGCCGATGGCCCACAAAGCCAGGATGCGACTCTCAACCGGTGAGCGGAAATCCACGAAGGTGGTGAACAGATCGTGTACCGCATGAAAAACCTGGCCTGGCTGAATCGTTTCTCCGTTCAGAAAGCGCTGGATATCGTGGTAACGCCAGCGCATCAGGAATTCTGAACCTTCGGGGATGACGCGCAGCGCGATTTCCTGCCCACCAATAGATAGGATTTGCTGACCATTGAGGCGAATGAGTTCGCGGCCACTGGTCACCAGATAGGGTTGGATGCGCAGCCGGTTGCCTTTGGTGCGCTCGCGCAGCGATACTGTGACCAGCGCCAGGTCATCACAAAAACCGAGCGCCGGTGACACCACTGGTATCCGGTCATCGAGGACATCTGAGGGATTGTCATTCTCAACTGCTGCGGTTTTCGCTTGCTCGACTTTGAGCAGCGTATTGAACACGCGTGCATTGATACCCAATGTAGCCATCACACCCCGGAACCGGGCGAGCGTGAGGGGATCGAGATCATGTACATGCTGGAACAGGTCGCGAATCGCGTCTTCTTGAGCCAAACCTTCAATCTGGCTCACGCGCTCAACTTCGCTCATCAGCCAACTTTGAGCGGAATTCAGGAACGCATGTGCATCTTCGGTTGTGGCATGATGTTTGGCAAGCCACTCGTTGGTATCTTTCACGCCATCCGGCAGTTTTGGCAGATAGGCTTTCCCGCCCAGCGCTTGCCCGATTTGACGACTCTGGTTGCGAGCATCATCAGTGTTGTCGAGTGCGACGAACACACGCCGGTAATTTTGCAGGGCACCCAGCAAACTGTCCGAAACTTGCATCCCGCCCAGCGCCAGCGCCGGGATGTTCCATTCGGCGAATGAGATCGCATCCGCTTGGCCCTCGACAATCACGATCTGATTACAGTCCCGGCTGAAAGCATGGTTGTAGTACGGTTGCCGTTCACCGATCAGATCGCGGGGCGGGTTATAGTGCCGCTTGCCTTCAATTGAGCGTCCGCTGAGATAGACCATCCGATTGTTTGCCAGATGAGTATAGACAATCATGTCGTGCGGAAAACGTTCGATAACGGCGTGCCATTTTTCTGGCAAATTGAGATCGGCGAGCAGGGATCGCTTGTCGTGCGGCATGAAACCGATCCGCGCCGCCTTGACCGTTGATGACTGCCACCCGCGCTGCTGCGTTACATACTCCAGCGCTGCGGGAGTTTCGAGTAACTTTTCGTGTAGGCGCTGCACCAACTGGCGCTCAGCCCACACAGGCGACTTACGAAAGTTGGCTTGGGCCTCCAGCGTGATATTGGCACGTCGTGCCAACCATCGGACCGCTGCCATGAACTGATCAGCATCGTGGTTATTCCACGCGCTAAGGTCAAGGACATGCCGCCCGACGAAATCAAACACATCGCCGTGTTCGCCGCGTGAATTCCAAAAGTAGAAGCCGGTGTTGGGTGTCACCACCAGGCTGTCGTGCTCCACGCCAATGAAGCGCGTGCCGGTTTTCTTCAATGCGAACTTGTCCCCAACCACTTCTTCGATAGGGCTACGTTCGCGGATGTGTTCCAAGTCAATACTCATGTCCTGTCTCCTGGCATGATGCCGTGTTGAACAGAAGTCGTGTGGGTGAACATGACAAAATCGGGCGTGATGCAATTGCAGGAGACGGGGAGATGTGCTACAGTTGGGTTGCCAGCTCAACCGTAGCATCATGCCCCAGCCCACCTGCACCTTCGCGGTGGGTTGTCGGTTTCTAGGGCGGTCCCCGGCTTTGGACGTTGCTCATCCCACTTCTTCTCCAAAAAGGTTTACGCGCGTATACCTTTTTCATCTGCGACCCTCGATCTGTTTGCGCAGCGCTTCC
>JAADYV010000019.1 GCA_010092855.1 Chloroflexota bacterium
ACCTCAGTTCGGGAGATCACACGGTCCAGTTGTTTGTCAGCAGTGGCATGATCGACTTCGATGCCTTCCAGGTTTCGACGACGGTCAGCAACGGCGTCATCGACCCCACCGATCCCATCGACTTCCCTGATCCCGGCAAAACCTTCTACGAAAACACCGGAGTCAAGCTGGAGTATGTGGGCGACTGGAGCACGAAGACGATCAGCAACAACAACCGGGTCGAAGGTCCGGGTGATGGAGAGGCGCAGGTCACATCCACGCCGTATGACCGCATGTACGCCACGTTCACCAACGCCGATACCATTGGCATCTTCCGCTCAGTCTTCTCGGGCGGCGGTACTGCGGATGTCTACCTCAATGGGCAGTATTGGGGCACGATGAACAATCAAGCCTCCAGCCAGATGATTACCCCCTACTACATCTCTGGCCTGTCGACAGCCGTAACCTACACAGTCGAGGTCCGGCTCAACCCCGATACGCCTCGGTTGGAGATCGATGCGATCCGGCTGCTTAACCTGGGCGACATGCCAGAGGTCTATGATATCTCCGTGCCCGGCCCAAGCGACCCGATGCCCCCGCCGATCCAGGTGCCCTTTAATGGCGACCAGGAGCGAGTCGGGTGGTGGGGCAATTACGGCAATGTGATCACCTATTCGGCCAACGAAGGCGACGTACTCAACGTCTTCTTCCAGGGAGCGGCCATCGCCGTCAAGCGCCAGACCGGTGACCGGGGCATTATGGAGCTGTATGTCGATGGCAAGCTCATGCGCACCGTTAACAATGCGGATAGCGCCCCGGGTGATAACCAGAGCGTAACCGTGCACGGGCTGGACCCATACTTCCCGCACGTGCTCCAGGTGCGCATCCACCGGACCAACCCCAGCGACGTCAAATACGTGGCAATTCAGGGCTATACCGTCTTCTATAACGAAACACACGGCCCCGGCTCATATGAGGAATACGACTACGAGAACGGCCAGCCGGTACGCTCTGACTTCATCTATGACGGCGATTGGCTGGCCCCCCTGGCGACTACCGGCCCGTCTGGCGGCCACCTGATCCTGAGCAACAAACCCAATGCCCGCGCCTACTTCTACTTCACCGGGGCAGACTCGATCACCGTATATGGCGCAGCCTACACGATTGGCACAGCAGACCTCTACGTCAACAACAAGTTCAAGGGTAGCTTCAACCAATACGGGTCGCTGGCATTCAACTTGCCCTACACATTGACCGGCTTTGACATCAACAGTGTGAACGTGCTTGAGATACGGGTCAACCCGTCATCGCCGTATTCCATTGCACTCGACCGGGTCCTGGTCTTTAATCGGCCCACGCTCGAACCGGTCAGCCAAAGCCAACCACGTCTCTATGAAAACAATGCGACCGTCTCGATCACCGAGCCGATGGCGCAGGATGTGCCCGCGATGCTGTTCTCCGGGCAGTGGTCGCGCATAGGCGATGGTGGGGCGTCTGGTGGCAACTATGACCAGTCCGCGCACAGTGGCGACAATGTCACGTTCCTGGTGCAAAACACCAGCTCGGTGGTGCTCTACCGGCGCTTGTCGAGCGGGTACGGGAAAGCGGACGTGTATGTTGACGGGGCGTATCACTCGACCATGGACAACTACACGCCAGTGGGAGCGGTCAACAAGGTCCCGTATATGATCGGGGGGTTAGACCCCGGCTTTGGGCACCGGATCGTCATCAAGCCAGCCCCTGGTGGCAACAATCCCTTCGCCGTTGACTACATCATGGTGCGCGCGCAAGATGCCTCTGGGGTAACGTTCCTGGAAGACAACTACTACGAAAACGACAATCTGGCCGCCACCAGCGGGGGCGCTATCTCCTATGGCGGCAACTGGATGCTCTACTATGGTGACCACGCCACGGTCAACGCCGGCGATCGCGCGATCGTGTCCTTCTACGGCAACGCGTTTACAGTCTATCTGACCCGCTTTGCCGCTGGTGGCCAGTTCGACCTGATCATTGACGGGAAAAACAAGGGCCGCTACAGTGCCTATGCGCCGGGAGATGTCTATGACGTCCCCATCTCGATAGCCAACCTCGCCGAGGGAATGCACACCGCCGAGTTGATCCTGGTCAGCGGGTACATCCGCATCGACGGCTATCGCGTGCACACGCAGCAGGCAGAAATAGCCCAAACCTACGATCTGGTGAGCGGCAACCCGCCCATTGTCGACGATCAAATCATCCTCTCAGGCGGGTGGGCGATTGCCGACAACAAGTATCTGCGAACAAACGAAGCCGGCGCGCGCATCTTTGTCTATGCAACCGGCGGCAACACGTTGGTCATGACGCGCCAGGCCACAGCCGGCTATGTCGGCGACATTGAAATCCGCGTCAATGGCACCCTCATCAACACGGCCAAAGGCAACTATCCGCCCGGCCTGGGGACCCAGACAGAAAACTTCTACCTGGGCGGTATCGGCGACATGATGGACCAGGATGTGTGGATCGAAATCCGCACCATTTCGTCGGCCATCATCTCCATCGAACAACTGATGGTGACCGAAATGGGGCCGAAGCTCGCAGCGGGTTGTGATGTCGAGGCCGAAAGCAGCAGCGTCTTCACCGGTGGGCACTGGGAGAAAATCTACTACGGCTCGCTCAGCGGCGGCTATGCCATGGTCAGCCAGCACTCGACTTCCCGGTTCTACATCCCGGTTCAAAACGTGAACTACATCTCGGTCTACCGCGTGATCGGCTACGGCGGTCCGGGCAATGTCTATATCGATGGCGAGTTGTGGGGCAAGCTGCCCAACGACTCATCGTACCTGAACCCATCCGTGCCGTATCCGATTGGCCCGATTCCGAATCCAACCGATCCGCACGTCATCGAAATCCGCCCGGCGACCAGCACCGCAGTTTTCCTGGACCGCGTCACATGCCAGAACATGCCAGAGTTGAGCGCGGGCTACTATGAAAACGACGCGCCGGAACTCAGCTCGGCTTACTACGGAAGCTGGAGCAATACATCGGACGGGCAGGCGTCAGGCGGCTCCATGAAGCACACCGAACTGGTCGGCAGCCGGTTGGCTGTAACGTTCGAAGGCAACCTGCTGACCCTCTACCGCCGGACCTCGCCCTATGGCGGCACCATGACCGCCTACGTCGACGGCAAGGAATATCCGATCAACAACAATTCTGGCGGGATCAACTACCGTGTACCGCACCACATCCCGGTGCCAGGGTCGAATTCTGGCACGCATACCCTGGAGTTGGTCGCCAAGAGCGGCTGGCTCGACCTGGATGCCATCGAAATAGGCACCTATGGCCCCGGCTCATTCCTGGGCGGGGGTGCATATCAGGAAGACAGCCCGCAAGTGTATATCAACAATCCAAGCGGGCAACAGCAAATCATGACTAACGCAGCCTACTCTGGCGGCGGCTATGTCAAGCCCAACCAGCAGTATGCCAGCGTGTTCTTCCCCTTTGACGGCCAGCGTGTGACGGTTTATATGACCAGGGGCCGCTATTGGGGGCAAGCGTCCGTCTTCCTTGATGGGGAACGCTTCCGCGATGTCGACCTGTTCACGTACAATCCGGCCAATCCCTATGCCGACTACAATGAGCTGTTCTACCCGGTTGACATCACCGGGCTGCCCAGAGGCAACCACGTCGTGGAAGTGCGCTTTGGCGGCGTATACAGCCCCTACGCACTACCCCAGATCAACGTGGATGCCTTCACCGTCGATGGCTATCCGGTGCCTAAGCCCGGCGAACACTATGCGCCGGTTGATCCGGATACCGGCGGCGGCGACGGCGGCGGCCCAGATGCCCCGACCTATGGGTGCTACGAAGAAGCGCGCTCCAACTGGGTGAAACTGCCCGACAGTTCGTTCTGGATCGCGCAGCAGCGTACTGGTGCGTCGAACAACCAGATCATGTACGCCGACACAGGCACGCCTTACGAAGTGTCTGCCGAGTTTGCGTTCGCTGCTGAAGGGGCGAGCCTGATCTTCGCCCGCGACTCAGCAGGTGGTATCGCCGAAATCTACCTGAACGGCAATCTGTGGACAACCGGTATCTTGCCGGATGGCCGGCTGGACATGTACAGCCCGGTCCAGGAACTCCTCGAATTCGCCCGGCTTGATGTGCCCAGCGCGAGTGAAAACCCGCTCGACCCGGATGTGGTACATGTCCTGAGCGTGGTCTTCACCGGCGATAGCAACCCGTCGTCGTCCGGTACCCGTGTCTATATTGACCGTATTGACCTACCGAGTTACGACCCAGAGTTCAACTGCAACTGGGTCCCGCCGGAAGAATAGGTCACAACACCAACTACAATCCGTACCCGCCAGGCTGCCCAGTCTGGCGGGTTTTTTCGTGCGGCAAGTTAGAGGAAAGCGCCGGCGCTCATCGTGAACTGACTGCACGCGCCCCATGCCGCTGCAGCTCGTCGTGGCAGCCCTGCCTGCACCGATCTCAAAAAACAACCACCGCAGCGGGTGGTTGTCTCGGAATTATCGGGTGGCAACAAGGACGTGCTGCCCGGTCTGGCCGGGATCAGCGCTAGGGAGCGGGGGTGGGCGTCGGCAGGTCAGTCAGTTCTTCGTCCAGTCGTTCCTGGCCCATATTCCGGACGATCTCCGCCCCGGCGCTGAGCAGCACTTCCTGAATGCGCGCTTCATTCTCTTCCTGGACAATCACGATATATTCGGCGACATACACCCAGTAGACTCCCCGGTCGGTGATCGCGGCAGCCGCGGCAGCCGCTTCTGCCGGTGAGTCGTAGCCGAAGACGCCAACGTGTACCTCTCTGTTGCGGAAAAGCAGCAACATGCCGTCGCGGTCCAACCCGTCGTAAGTCACCGGCTCCTCGGCCTGGGTGAACAGGATATCCGGTCGTTCTTGCCGTAATACAAGAACCAGGTCATCCGCCTGTAGATAGCCCGGCAGATCCGGGCACAGCACGAGCGGGTCGCCTGTTTCGGCAACGCGGTACTCGTAGACGTCGCCATCGAGGTCGTAGAGGATGACGTACCCGTTGACAACCTGGTTCGCGGCTGCCGGTTCTTCCGCGCCCAGTTGTGGCGTGGAGCCAACCAACGGCTGGCGGCAGCCCAGTTGAGCACCCGCCAGGGGGATGGGATTAGGCGTCTGGACCCGGAACATGCCCGCTTCGGGATCGATCCCCTGCGCTGCCAGATCAGCCTTGATCTGGTCGATGAGCGCCTGCACCGGGGTCGTCCCACTCGGCGGCAGTGCTATGTCATCAATGGGCGTAGCACAGCGATCGACCACTAATCCGATCCCTTCTTCCGGGCTGACATAAAACTGAAACGCATACACCTGGCGATCCATCCGCATGAACAAGTGATACCGATCGTCCGGGGGATTATCCAACGGTCGGCACGCAAACTGCGGCAGCGGCGGCAAGAAGTCTAGGGGCTTCGGTTCAATCTCAACGTTGGGTCCAAAACTACTCCGTAAATCGGCTTCTGCCTGCCCGATCGCCTGTTCGCGAAGTTCTTCCGGCGGCAAATCCACCACGCCCCCGGTCAGCCCTGGCGCGGCCATTGGATCAATCGCGGGCGCTACTTCGCCTTCTGCCAGGTCGGGCAGAGTTGTCACCGTGGCTTCGGAATCGTCAGATTCGCCCGCGTCCGGCGGATCGGGAATGCCAGGTGCAGCGGGATCGAACGGGGGCAGATCGGCGGGGGGATCACCTTCTGGCTGACCAGGAAACAGTGTCGGCGTGGGCTCCGGTTCGTCCGAGTCATCGCCAGCCGGGGGTTGTGGCGTGCTGGCGGCACTCGATACAGTGGTATCCCCATCAGCCTCTGCGCCTTCCACATCATCAGCACTCGCAGCGGCGTCAGCAGCAGCACTGTCACTGGCATCTGTGTCACCGGCTCCTTCGACCCCAGAAGCCTGGCTGGGGGTATCTTCCGGCTCGTCGTCACCTGCGTTCTCATCTTCGGCGGAAGTTGCCGCTTCGCCGTTGGAGGCCGCCGCGTCACCGGAGTCGCTGTCGTCATCGTCTCCGCCGCCACACGCCGCCAGCACCAACACCACCAGCACGCCCCACACCACCAGCGCACTCGCGCGCCGTAAGATAGTCGTTTTTCTTGTCATGGGTCCCATATTCTCCATTTTGTCCGCGGACATTCCTATCCATATTACCGCGTCTGCGGCCCAGATGTTGCAGCCTTGACAACGCTTCAACAAATGCAGCCAACCAACAAAAACAGACCAAACCACTGGGCATTCTGGGGCTGGTCTGCTGCTCAATCCATCGTGATAGGGGCGATCGCTAGTCTTCTTCGACCTCGTAGATTTCGACGTACTCGTCGGTGTCGCCGCGGTCCCAATAAATGCGTGGCACAATCGAATGCTGGATGATGCGATCCTTAAACTGGACCACGCGCCGGATCACGCTCTCGACCAGCGTATCATCGAGCAGGTGCGGCTGTAGCCCCAGATCGTAGAGGTGCTTATGGTCCGGGTTGTAGTAGTGCTGTTCGGGTTCTTTGCGCGGGTTGCGATAGTGCGCGATCTGGACCTCGAGACCCACCTGCCGGGCCGCCTTGCGCACGTGGCGCGCCAGGTCCAACACCGAAAAGCGCTCGACCCACTGGTTAAACACGCGCATTTTGCCCCCGTCCGGCGGGTTGAGCGTGGCCAGTTCCACACATTGCAGCGTGTCCAGAATATTGAGATAGCCGCGTGTCTGGTGGCCCTGGCCAAAGACGGTCAGCGGAATACCGGCGACTGCCTGCACGCAGAACCGGTTGAGCGCCGTGCCGAACGACTCGTCATAATCAAAGCGCGTCAACAACCGGTCGTCCAGGTTGCCCTCCTCCGTCTCGATACCATACACCACGCCCTGGTTCAGATCGGTGGCGCGCAGGCCCCAGATTTTGCAGGCAAACATGATGTTGTTGCTGTCGTGGACTTTGGTGAGGTGGTAGAACGAGCCGGGTTGCTTGGGGAAGGGCAGCACATCGGTGCGCCCTCGGTATTCAACCTCGAAATACCCTTCGGCGATGTCGATGTTGGGCGTGCCATATTCGCCCATCGTGCCCAGCTTTACGAGATGCGCGTCGGGCGCAAACTCGTGCATGGCCCACAACACGTTCAGCGTGCCGTTGACATTGTTCTCATGCACATCAACCGCGTGGTGCACATCGATCATGGAATAGGGCGCGCTGGGGATTTCGCCGTAGTGAATGATGGTATCGGGCTGGAAGTCCGCAATCACGCGGCTGATAAAGTGCCAGTTTTTGATGTCGCCAATAAATGGCTCGATGCACTGGCTCGTCACTTCCTTCCAGGCGTCGATCCGGGCATGGAGCGATTGAATCGGGGTCAGGCTGTCGGTGCCGCGTTCGGCGTGCATCAGGCGGCGTTTGAAGTTGTCGACCACCGCCACCGTATGGCCGCGCTGGCTGAAGTACATCGCCGTCGCCCAGCCCAGATACCCGTCACCGCCAAGAATCAATATCCGCATCGTAAATTTCTACTCCTCAATAACCGCAAGTCTCTATGTTTGCAGGTTTACCCCTCTCCCTGGTCCCCCCCGTAAACGGGGAGGGGGAATCGCAGTAAGGTTCAAGTCCCTCTCCGCGTGCAGGGCGAGCCTGTGGTTCGCGCCCGACCCTTCGGTTCGCGGGATTGTAGGGAGGGGTAAACCAAACGTGCAAAAATAGAGCGCAAGTAAAATAACCGAAACCAACCCTTTATACTGTAACCCATAGCGTTCTTCAAAGTTGCCCTAGCCGATGGCTTTCGTTTTTGGCGCATCCGGGTGATAATTACAAGGGATGGGTTGGGACCGCGCAGAAAACACAACTAATGGCGAGGTGTGTCATGGCAACCGAACGAGAGCAATTAGTCGAGGCGCGCGAGCTGATCGCGCAGAAGAAATATGACCAGGCACGCGCTATCTTGGAGGGCCTGCCCGGTAATTCCACTGCCCAGGAATGGTTGGCCAAGCTGGAAGCCGCCCGGTCCAAACAGGACCCGGCGCGTGATACGCTGGTCCAGGCCCGCGAACTGGTCAAGCAGCAGCGCTATGACGAAGCGCGCGCCCTGTTGAACACCGTCAGCGACCATCCCAAAGCCCAGGAGTGGCTGGCGCAGATCGACCAGTTAGCGCCATCAGCGCCGACTAGCGCTCCACCACTCTCTGAGTC
>JAADYV010000202.1 GCA_010092855.1 Chloroflexota bacterium
CGCCGCCGGGTCATCGAACGCCCAGTGCAGCTTTTCGCCATAGCCAAAAGCGTTGGTCGGGCAGTTTTCTTCCGCGTGCGCGCAGACCGTGATCAGGTAACGAAAGTGCACCTTGCCCATGTATTCGCGAATGCTTTTCGATTCCTGCCCGCTGACGTCGATGCCGACTTCTTGCATTGCGCGTACAGTGTAGGGGTTCATGCCCTTGGGATCGAGTCCGGCGCTGTGAGCCTCGAAGACGTTCCCCGCGTATTCGCGCAGGAATCCTTCGGCCATCTGGCTGCGCGCCGAATTGCCGGTGCACAGGAACAGCACTTTGATCTTCTTGTCGGATGTTGGCTGGTCAGACATTGGTATTCCTCCTTATATAGAAAAACTTCGATGTAATCGACAGCAAAAAAGCGCCCGCCAGGTGACGTGCGCAGCGCAAACAATCTCAGGCGGGCAGGCTGCGCAACAGCGCGCGCAGTTCTGCACCGCCGCCAGGTGCGAGCGTGTAATAGACCCACAGGCCGCGTTGTTCCGCCTGGACATACCCGGCCTCGCGCAGCACCTTGAGATGGTGCGAGATGGTGGGCTGGGAGAGCGAAAAATACTGCTCGATGTCGCACACGCACACCTCGCGGTCAGACCGCGCCAGGATATCCACGATCTGCACGCGCACGGGATGCCCCAGCGCCTTGAACCGGGTCGCTAACCGGGCGGCATCCTCGTCGCTCAGACGTTGTCCCGCCGCACCGTCCAGGCGCGGTTGGCAGGTGGCTGCTTCGATGGGGATATCGATCTGATCGGTGTGGTCCGACGGCATTGGCTGCTTCCCTCAACACAAGTGACTGTAGCGAGATTGTAGGGGTTATATCGAAAAACGTCAATATAGTTTGTGAGGAAAAAGGCGAAAGATGGAAAACCACGCTATCCCGCAGGCGGCCAGGGCTGGCGCATATTCCCCCACCCGGCCAGGATAATGGCCGACGGGGACGCACCGCCGTCTGATCTCGGAATGTTTGCGTCAACGGAGTCGCGCACGATATCGTGCACAAAAACGTCTTCCGCTGGTTGTTCGACAAGCAATGGCGCGTCGTCCGGTGTGACGAGGTAGGCCGAGGAGTTCGCATCATCCCCCACCAGCGCATCGTAGGCGATGTAGGTCAACATGCCCAGCAGCAGCCCGGCCAGGCTGACCAGGATCGCCAGCAGCACCACGCGCGTGGCCGATGATCCCCTCTGGCGCGCGGCCTGGTCCAGCAGGGTACGCGCCTGCTGGTTGTCGGGGTCCAGGCGCAGCACGTTCGCCAGCGCCTGCTGGTATTCGTTCGAGTCGGCGGCGACGGCAGCCAGCCACAACCAGAGGACAGGATCGGTAGGCTGGCGTTGGACGAGCTTAATCAACACCTGGCGCGCCTCGGTTCGCCGCCCAGCCTGGGCCAGTTGGACCGCCTGGTGCAATTGAACAGACATGAGCGTCTGGAAAGTCTCCTGTATCGTGTGGTATCTATCAGGGGATTATCCTCCAAAGCGGTCCCAAAAATCAAAAAAAGGTGGAGCAGCTCATGCGAACTGCCCCACCGCCCGGCGCAAAGAGCCGGATTGGTTGTGTTTTGTCTACTCGTCGTCATCTCCCGCAGCAACACGCACCGGGGGCATGTTCGCCAGGCTGCTGATCATGGCATCAACGTCGGCCTGGTATTGGTCGACCGCACCAGCGGGCAGGTGGACGATCCAGAATGCAACATCCGAGGCGGACACCGGCTGCCAGATGATCATCCCAACCGCATCTTCATTGTCGGTGGGCTTCAGCGGACCATACCCCAGGCACAGGTCACTGCCGGGCACAGGTATCACCTCGAAATCGCTGACATCCTCAACGGAATAGTTGATTCCGCCGATGCGATAGAACTCTCCTGGGGGTTCGTTCTCGATTTCGTCGAGGTACGCGCGTACATCTGCGCATTCCATGGACTCGAGCCGCGCATCGACGGTTTCGGGAGAGTTACTGGCAGCATCAACGCCCAGCAAGGCGATATAAGGCACATTGGCGTCTACGTCGATGTCACCGGTTACGGGCGAAAACCCTTCAAAAAGCTGCGAGACTAAGATCGGAAACAGGTTTTCTTCCCAATCGGATGGCACCATCAGGTTGAAGGTATACCCGTAGTATTCCGGGCCGAGTGTCACCTGCTTGTAACCGGTGCTGCTCAGCGCAGCAGCCGAAAACGTGGGCGTGGGCGCAGGTGTGGCAGTAGCGGTTGCGGTGTCCGGCCTGTTGCCCAGCGGCGCGGATTCGGAGGCATCGCCGTCGGTGTCGCTATCGTCATCGTCGCTGCGGCCAGCATCGTCGCCCGCATCATCATCGTCACCGCTGGTGGTCGTGTCGTCATCATCATCGCCGGTGGCGGCGGGTTCTTCCGGAACCGGGCCGACGCTGACCGTATCGAGGAAGGTATCGATGTCGTCCTGATATTCATCCACTTGGGTCGCGGGCACTTCGATCACCCACAGCGCGGCCTGGTCTTCGCCCACCGGGTCCAGGAACGCCGTCGTCTGGATCGTGATATCGGGCGGCATCTGGGCCTCATCGGTCCCCAATGGTACCGGGGCCGGTTCCTCTGTGGCGGCGGGTGCAGCTTCACCCTCTTCGCGGCCATCGCCCTCGTCCGGGGCCGGTTCGCCATCTTCCGCCTCATCAGCGGCGGGCGGTTGGACTTGCAGCGGATATTCGCCGCCCGGATAGGTCACCTCGCCCTGGACGCTCAGGCGGCACAGGCCTTCCGATCCGACCGGTTCGACCGTCAGCGCGTCTGGCGACAACTCACGGGACAGTTCGCCAAAACCACGCGGGAGACTGGAGCGCCCCTGCAAGCTCTCAAGCTCGGCTTCGAGCGTTTCGCAGCTCAGCGACTCAATCCCTGTGCGC
>JAADYV010000203.1 GCA_010092855.1 Chloroflexota bacterium
CTGTGGGAGAACTGCAAGGTGCCCGGCCCCGGTGTCCCCATCCAGCCGTCCAACTTAATCACATCCACCGCTGGCTCAGCCCCAAACTTGAAGCTGATGAACGTCTGTGGATCGTCGAACGAGATATTCAGTCCGGGGCTGCCAGGGTCACACGCACCGGTCGCCGCGAGTATCTTGCCGTTTAGCAGGATGTAGTCGCCCGTATTTTCTTGAATTTGCCAGGCGTTAGGCTCGAATGGTGAGCCCATCGTGGCTCCGGATAGCGCAATCGACTCGGCAGGCGTCCCAACGGCATACGCCTCGAATGTATCGATGAATGCGGCTGTGCTCATCACCGGCCACACCAGCACGGTCACCACCAACGCCACTACTAAAAACCGTTTCATCCTGATCTCCTCTTGGATTTCGCCCCCCAACGATACCCTCCATTTCACACCAGTTGCGTCCGTCGCGCAAGTCGGCCTGAGCACCTACCGATGGCCAGCTAGCACCCTTGTCTTTTGCTTTTGGCATAAGATACAATCACAAGTGGTTGCCCGGTGGCGGTGTGGCTGTCTGTGTCGGAAGAAGCCGGGCGTTTGTGGAGCGAGTTGGAATGGGCATCAAACTGGACTGGCAGGTTGAATCGGAACACACGCAGATGCGCGCGGCTGAAAATCCCGATGCGCGCCGGGCCCGGCACCGGACTCAGCGCCGCGTGCTGCTGATGGTGATCGGGTTGATCAGTCTGATCGCGCTGACGGCGGGCTTGATCGCCTGGCGATTGGAGCAGGTGGACACGCACTTCCGGCAGGACCTGGAGGCCACCGTCGATGTCGAATTGGCCACGCTGCGCAGCGGTGATTTTAACGCTTATACTGCCTTGATCCGCAGCGAGAGCACGGATTTTGCGCCGGAGCAGGAACGCGAGTTCGGCGAATACCAGGCGTTGATGCGCCTCGATGCAATCGACTTCAGAGCGGACGGTGATGGGGTAGACCCCGGCGTGCTCAGCATGGAGATCGACGATCAGCGCGCGCGCGTGGTCGTGCAGGAAGTCATCAACGGCAAGCCATACGAGTTGGTGTGGTTTTACTGGTATTACGAGAGCGGCGAGGAAGACGAGCGCGGTTGGCGACGTGTGCCAGATGACTACACCTTTTGGGGCGATGAGGCCGAAATCTCCACCGCCCACGTGACGATCACTTTCCGCGAACTGGATCGTCCGCTGGCCACGGCGCTGGCTCCTCGCCTGGAAACATGGTGGGTATCGGGCTGTGCGTTAGCCGGGTGCCCGGAACCGCTGCCGACCCTCATCGTGAATATTCACCCAGAGCCGCAAGGGACGCTGGCCGTGACATGGGACGTGTTTGATCCCTGGACACTGCACATTCCGTCACCGCTGGTCGAGCGCGCGCGTAGCGACGATCCGCTGGCTCCCGCCCTGGTGGCCATCAACCCCGCCCTGGACGATCCCTACCGAACGTGGGATATTGTCGAAGATGCGTCGGAGAAGCTGGCCGAGCGCCTGATCCGCTACACGGCCAACTACGAAGTGCCGGTCAATCATGCCGATGCCGCGTGGCTAGAGGATGAACTGGTGCGCTGGCTGGCGGGCACGCTGCGCGCAGACCAGGAACCGTCTGTCGTGGGATCGCGCTTCATCCAGACGGTGCTCGACCTGTATGGTCCGCAAGCGCCGTACACCATGCTGGCGACCCTGACGCCCAACGCCACCGTCGGCGCGAGCTTGCAGACCGTCACTGGCGTGCCGTTTGGCGATCTGCCGCTGGAGCAGCTTGAGTATCTGGACTGGGAGGATTTTCTGCTGTGGCGGCTCACGCTGGAGTCGCAGTTGGCCAACCCGGATACGAGCGGGGCATTCCGTTCCCTGTACGATATGGGCAACCCGTTGACGGTGCCTGTCGCCGAGAATCGCCTGTCGAACGAACTCACTTACGTGTTCCGCTACACCGGCCAGGCGCAAATGGTGGTCGAACAGGTGGACATTGACCGCGACCAGTTCGGCTCGATCCAGTTGTGGGCCGAGATTTCGCTGGTCACCGGCGGCCAGCGCCAGTCCGAGCCGATTGCCTGGCGGCTGGACTACGATACCTGGCTGCGGACCAATTGAGGGTAATGGGGACTATGTCACATTCGATTCCACAGCATCCCCTGGGCGAAGTATTTGGTTTTCCGCCGGATAACCAATCAGCGCGCGCCGTGCGTTACCGGCAGCACCGGTTGTGTCCATTCAACAACCGGGTTGCTAACTGCACTAAAGACAAAGCGAACGATCCGCTGGGAGTATGCAGCGTGTTGGATCGGGATGGACACCTGGCGGTGACGTGTCCGGTGCGTTTCCGGCAAGACTGGCTGATCACCGATGATGCCGCGCAGTTTTTCTTTTCGCCTGGTGCCACCTGGACGACGCTAAACGAAGTCCGACTGGATGACCGGCACGGTCGTTCGGCAGGCAATATTGACCTGGTGTTGGTCGCCTACAATCAGCGCGGCCAGGTGGTCGATTTTGGCGCGCTGGAAGTTCAGGCAGTGTATATTTCGGGCAACATTCGCCGTCCGTTCGAAGCCTATATGCAGGACCCGCTCCACCAGGCGGACATGGATTGGTCTGGTGCGCGCAACTACCCGCGTCCTGATTATCTTTCGTCTTCACGCAAACGCCTGGTCCCCCAACTGATCTACAAGGGCGGTATACTTAAGGCATGGGGTAAAAAACAGGCAGTCGTGTTGCACCACAGCTTTTTCAATACCTTGCCAGAGCTAACAACTGTACCGCCTGAGACTGCCGATATGGTCTGGTTAGTATATGATCTGGAGCCGGGCGAAGAGCAATACCAGTTGCGATTACACCAGGTGGTGCACACCCGGTTTTCCCCGGCGCTGGACCGGATTATTACGCCCGAACCCGGACCGGTTGACCAGTTTGTGACCGTTTTACAGGAAAAACTGGATGCCAAGCTCGAACACCCGCCCGATGCACCTACATTAGCAGATTTGCTGTGATGCCATGAAACAACTTCACCTACCGGGCATACCGCCGCCCGAACAAATCGTCAACGTCGCTTCGGTCAAACATCGCAGCCCGTTTCGCTATCCAGGGGGGAAAACCTGGCTGGTGCCACGCATTTTCCGCTGGTTGGCCAGTCTCCCTCCCTCACGCCGGAAAGTTTTGCTCGAACCTTTTGCCGGGGGCGCGATTGTGGGCCTCAGCGCTGCGTTCGAAGGGTGGGTATCGCATGTTGTGCTGGTCGAGCTGGACGATGAGGTGGCTGCTGTGTGGCAGACAATCATTGAGGACGACGCGGGCGAATGGTTGGCCGAGCGCATCCGAACCTTTGATCTCACGCCGGATACCGTCGATAGCTTGTTGGCGCATCCGGCCCCGTCATGTCCGGAACGCGCCTTTCAGACTATCGTCAAAAACCGGGTGAACCGGGGCGGTATCCTGGCGGCAGGGGCGGGCCGCTTGAAGCACGGCGAAAATGGCAAAGGGCTTGCTTCGCGCTGGTATCCCGCTACCCTCAGCCAGCGCATTCTGGATATCCGGGCGATTCGTCAGCGCCTGACGGTTGTGCATGGCGATGGCCTGGCGGTGATGCAGCACTACGCCAAACAGGACGATATGGTGTTGTTCATTGATCCCCCCTACACGGCGGGTGGCAAAAAACCCGGCACGCGGCTCTATACCCATGCCACACTCGACCACGTCGCGCTGTTCCAGTTGGGCGGAACAGTCGATGGGGATTTCTTGATGACCTACAGCCATGATGAGGCCATTACACGCCTGGCGCAGCAGCATAATTTCCAGTGGCGGACCGTCGCCATGAAGAACACACATCACGCCCGGCAGACCGAATTGCTCATCGGGCGTGATTTAGCATGGTTGGATGGGGGCTAAGCCCACTACGCGGTAGGTACAACGACAACGGAATCAGTGCGCGGCACGTCCATAGAGCAGGGACAGCGCGTTGTCGAGCGAGTCGCAGAAGGTGATGTCGTAGGGCACTTGTTTGGCGGCACCCATGATCAGTACGGCCATTTCGTCCGTCCGCGCTTTGGCACCCACCACGATCACGCGGCGGACTCTGCTGCTGAACGCGCTGCGGCTCATCATGGCGTTGAGCGGCAGCCGGCCTTCGGTCTGGCAGATGTCGTAGACGAGGTAGACGGTGTTCCAGCCGCATTTTTCGACGAGGGCATGAGTCTTGTCGATGATGCCCGGAATGGTGCCCGCGTCGGTCAGGATGTGACCGGACACCGTAATGAACAGAATCGGTATTGCGTGTGAAGTATCCCAGCGATACTCAACCTGAAAGTCAGCCATAACGTTTTCCCGCCCAAATTCAAACTTCACGTATACCCATTGTATCCTAAATTCTGAATTGCGAAATGTTCCCACGACAACAGAGTCATAAAAAACCCGTAACAGATTCCCCGCCCGGCTGGGTGTGGTGGGGTACGCTGGTGGGTGTGGGGAGCGTGCTGCTGGTGGTTATGGGTGGCGCGTGGTGGTTGGGGCAGGGCGGAGCCGATCCGTCGGTAGCGGGTACGCTAAGCTGGGAAGACATGCGCTTCGACTGGGCGCAGGGGCCACAACAGGAGTTGGCTCCCGGCGCGGGCATGTGGTACACTGCCGGGGCAGTTCCACTCCTGCCCGGCGATTTTACATTAACCGTCCAGGCACGCTTGACTCCTGGCTCCGATCCAGGGGCGGCCTGGGGCGTGTGGGTCGAGCTGGAAGATGGAGCGCGCGTGTTGTATGCCATCAGCGGGGACGGCTACGTCACCACCCGCCGTTGTGATTTCCCGTTACTGGCCGAGATCGAAGGTGAGATCGAACGCTGCCCGGCGCAACGCCCGGAATGGCGCTGGATGCCCTACAACCGGCTGCATGGTCCCGGTTTCGCCAACCGGGTCACGTTGCACCGCGAAACACAGGATTCAGTCCGCTTGCGGCTCAACGATGAGCGCCTGGGGCTGGCAAGGCTGGACCTGAGCGGGCGCTGGGGCCTGTGGTGGCGCGGCGGGCGCGAGACGGCGGCGATCCTGATCTGGGAACGCGCAGCGTTGTACGATGGCAGTTATTAGTGATTGGATGTTGGTCTTTAGGCCGTGTTGACATTTGCACTCAGGATTTCGCCATCCACAGGCGAAAATGGCAACACTCCCGAAGTCTTTCCGTTTTGAGGTGCACGCGCATCTGCGGGCGACGGAAATCTGCACCGAACTAACAACCAATAACTAACAACTAATGCCTGACCACTACCGGAGGACAAGACGAGATCGCGTGTCTGGCGCGCACCACCGCCCGAATGCTGCCGTTTGCGCCGCGAACAGGGAGGGTTTGGTTGTGAGAACACGTCGATTGCTGCTTTGTCTGGTCTGGTGCGCTAGCCTGGTTTGGAGTGTGATCGCCCCGGTTTCCCACGCGGCGCGCGCGAGCAAACCCTCTGGCGACTACTGGCCCACCGATATCTGGCTGAGCACGGCTCCCGAAGAACAGGGCATGGACTCCACGCTGCTGGCCGAGATGCTGGCGTTTGCGTTGGAGGAACAGGTCAACCTGGACAGCGTCACCGTCATCCGCAACGGCTACGTGGTCACCGACGCCTATTTCTACCCCTTTAACCAGGGCGACCGCCACAACCTTTATTCCGTTACCAAGAGTTTCACCGCGACGCTGGTCGGCATTGCCATCGACCAGGGCTATATCGCAGACGTCGACGTGCCGCTGGTCGAGTTTTTCCCGGCGCGCGAGATTGCCAATCTGGACGCGGCCAAGCGCGCGATCACGCTGCGCGACCTGCTGACCATGTCCGCCGGGCTGACGTGTGACGATGCCGACTTCTTCACGTTGGGCCAGATGCGGCGCAGCCCCGATTTTGTGCAGTTTATGCTCGATCTGCCCATGAGCGACACGCCCGGCACGCGCTTCAACTATTGCAACGGGGTGTCGCACCTGCTCTCGGCGATTGTGCAGGAAGCCACCGGCCAGCCGCTGCTGGCGTATGCCGAGCAAAACCTGTTCGGGCCGCTGGGCATCACGCGCCCCCTGTGGTCCCAGGACCCCCAGGGCTACACCACCGGCTGGAGTGATCTCCAGCTTACCCCGCACGACATGGCCCGGCTGGGCTATCTCTATCTCCGGAGCGGCCAGTGGGACGATGAGCAGATCGTTTCGGCGGACTGGGTAACCGCAGCAACCACTGCGCAGCTTTCGACCGGGCAGGGCGGCGGCTACGGCTACCAGTGGTGGGTGCCCTCGGACCGGATGTACATGGCTGCCGGGTACCAGGGCCAGTATATTTTTGTGGTGCCGTCGCTTGATCTGGTGGTGGTCTTCACCAGCAGCCTGGGCATTGATGCCGGACAGTATCCGTTTTTGCTGCTGGAACAGTACATCATCCCCGCGGGCGAGTCGGACGAACCGCTGCCGCCTAATCCGGGGGCGCTGGTGCGGCTCAACAACCTGACCCTGGCCAGTGCCAGCCCGGTCCCGCCGCTGCCGCCAGTTGCCCACACCATCTCCGGCAAGGTGCTGCTGCTGGACGACAACTTGCTCGATTGGCGCTCGTTGACGTTGATCTTCGAAACAGGGGCGGAAGAAGCGCTGCTGATCGTCAACGGCGGGGCGCTGGTGCCGGTGGGGTTGGGCGGCGCATCGCGCGTGACTCCGGCGCGGCAGGTGGGCGGCCCGGCCACCAACGAAGCCGTGCTGCAAGGCCGCTGGGTGGACGAACAGACCTTTGTCCTGGAATATAACCTGTTGATCGGTACCGACGGTTACCAGTTGGAGATGGTGTTTTCGCCAGACGGCAGCGCCACGATCACGATCTATTCCAGGGGCAGCGGCCAGGTCGAGACGGTGATTGCCCTGGTGCAGTAGGCGAGCGCAGGCATCCGCCGCCGGATGCAGCGGAATGGCGGGAACCCGGCGCACAATAACACAATAAACAGAAAAGGGGCAAACAGCGGCCCCTTCGAAATGATCAAGGAATGATAATGGCTCAACGCGCTGGCGGCACATCGGGCGATGCTGGCGCGGAAGCTAGAACGTGCCTTCCCACAGCGTCATGCGGAAGATATCCCATACTTCGTTCATCAGGTCTTCGATGTCGTAGGCGTCGTCCATCGTATAGCCGCCGTCTTTGTTGCCCACGCCGACCACCAACGCAATCCGGTCGCCATCATAAATCGGCACGTTCATGTGGTTGATAACGTGGACGTGACCTTTGGGGTACCCTTTTTTGGTGGGCCGGGTGGATTTGGCGTAGTCGTTAGTGATCACGGCCTGCCGTTCGCGCACGGCGTCACCCCACAGGCCGGTTTCTTCCAGCAGGTACACAATCGGGCGCTGTTCGATGCCGCACGCCTCCATCGCAGAGCGGGACCAGCCAACCATCGTCAGCACGTCTTCTTCCAGGTTCATGGCGGCGATATAAGCCAGTTCGGAGCCGGTCAGGTGGCACAATTCGTCGTTGAGCGCATCCCGGTATTCGGCCAGCGGTGCACCTTCCAGTTCAGCGAGCCGGTCAAGCGCCATTTTGACTTTCTTGTTCATGGGTTCTGTCTCCTCAAAATGCAATACGGTCACGATTTCTTCGGTGGGGGAGCGGGAATGGTGATCACTTCCTTGGTGCCATAACACACGTTCTGCCCGTTCATACGCGGACAGTCGTGATAGTGCACGCAGTCCTGGCAGCGGCCCTTGATGATGAACTGGCGGGTAGAGGTGGTGGCTGCCAGATTGTCGTGGGCGGGTGAGGCTGGTTGGTCCGGTCTATCCGTCATGGCGTTTTGCCTTGTTCCCGTGGAGCGTCCGTTCCTTGATCGATTGCTCAAATCTCTTAATGCGACAACTTTATATCAATATTATATTTACTATAATGGATGTTGATGTTCCCAGTCAAGCAACTGGCGGCAAGCAGGACCGCAAAACCCTGGGCTGCGCAACATTCCCCCTTGACGCCGTTAAGTTATTTCGATAAACTTCTAATTAGACATGTGTCTAAATAGACGGGCATCTAATTTGTTCAGAGTCCCTATGGGGATTACCACACAACGAAAGTGAGGTGTCGCATGGCTGCGATGGAACTGGACATGCTCTCGCAGAACTTCAAGGCGCTGGGCGACGAAACGCGCCTGAAGATCATCTGCCTGCTTAGCGAACAGCCCTACAACGTGGGCGAACTGGCCGGCGCGCTGCAATTGACCGAGCCGACCGTCTCGCACCACCTGGGCAAACTGCGCGACCTGGGCTTGCTCAACATGGACTCGGTCGGCAACAAGCGCTACTACAAGCTGAACGATGCGCTGCTAAATAATGTGCTGGCGTTCTTTAACCCGGAGACGATGGCGCGCATCAGCGCCTACTTGCTCAGCGAAGAGCCGACGGCTGCCGCGTATCATCAGCAGCAGGACAGCGCGGCCCGTGCCCGATCGGAAGCGTGGCTGGCCGAACTGGACGTTTCGGACGCGGACCGCAAGGTGCTCAAGGACTATACGCTTAACGGCAAGCTGAAGCAGATTCCAACTAAGGAGAAAAAGCTGCTGGCGGTGCTGCGCTGGTTGGCGCAGGAATTCGTTCCCGGCGAGCGGTATACCGAGTTCCAGGTGAACCAGCGCCTGGAGCGCTACTATCACGACTACGTCACGCTGCGGCGCGAACTGGTCGAGTTCGGGTTTTTGGAGCGCGAACCGGCTGGCCGCACCTACTGGGTGTCCGAGGGGTGATCGATTCTGCCGGATGACGCGCTATCCGGCATCTATAACAACGAACAGGGCAGGGGGTGGTAGATGAGGTTGTGCCAGCCCTTGCCCTCCCATCCTGGCGAGAATCGATCTGGAACAGGGCTTGCATTCCACAAAAAAAGACGATACAATGCCAATAGCTTAACGTTTCGTTAAGATAGTAAACGGCGTTAAGTGTTGTGGGGCGGTGCTGGTGGTATTACCCCTCATCCCGTCCTCCCCTGGCCCGGTGCACGCGATTTTCCAATCTCGGCAACCAACCTGATTATCCATTCATCCCCATCATCTGCACCACGAGATGAGAGTTGGGTGGCACCGGCTTGTTTGTTCCCCATACACGCTATGCTGCCCGTTCCCCGCTTGTTAACTTTATTGTTTCACGGATTCCATCAAAAAACATCAGCGTTCATTGTGCTTATGATTCGATTAACCGACTTGACGCAGAAGCATAAATGCGGCAAAATCTATAGTGCATCGCCTCTAGCAATGGGCATCATCTATGCACGCGGGTGCCCGCTGTGTGAGATCGTCATTCATTTGTGAACCTCAAAAACAAACGCTTTGAACTACCTCTGTTGATAGCGTTGGCCAATGAAAGGAAGGGAACCGTTCACACCGTGTAACTGTACCGCTTCACTCATGCGCCGTTTTCTTAGATTCACGTGTTTCCCTAACCACTCGTACATATACATTACAAGGAGAAAGAAAGATGCTTAAGCGTTTCTTCGCAGTCGTATTGACATTGTCGCTGGTGCTGGCCTGGGTTGCGGTGCCAGCTCCCGCTGTTGCACAGGATGAGATCGACTGCATGGGGGCCGAAGGCTCCGAAGTTTCGATTCTGGCCGTATGGACCGGCGAAGAAGAAAATAAATTCGTGACCGCCCTGGCCCCGTTTGTGGATGCCTGTGACATCACGATCAACTACGAGGGCACGCGCGAATTCACGACCGTGCTCGACACCCGCATCCAGGGCGATGCTGCCCCGGACGTGGCCGTGATGCCCAACCCCGGCGCGCTGACCACCTATATCGACAACCTCGTCGCACTGGACAGCCTGGGTGTGACCACCGACAACTACGCCGCGAGCTGGGTCAACATCGGCACCGTCAACGATATGTGGGTTGGCGTCCCGATCAAGACCGACATCAAGTCGCTGGTGTGGTACAGCCCCGTGCGCTGGGACAACCAGGGCTACCCCGTTCCCGCCGACTGGGAAGAAATGATCCTGGTCATGGACCTGATGGTCGAAGATGGCGTAGCGGCGCCACTGGCGATGGGCTTTGAAAGCGGCGGCGCGACCGGTTGGACCGCCACCGACTTCACCCAGGATATCCTGCTGCGCACCCAGGGCGGTGAATTTGTGGCGGGCCTGGCCTCCGGCGCAACTGCGTGGAATGACCCGGCGGTGGTCGAAGCCTGGGGACTGTACGCAAACTGGGCCGAAATGTACAGCGCGGGCGGCGCGGAAGGCGCGATTTCGACGTCCTTCTCCGACGCGATCTTGCAGCCCTTTGGTGATCCGCCCGAAGCCTGGGCCGTGAAGCAGTCCGGCTTCGCAGGCACGGCTGTCATCCAGTCCACCTATCCCGACTACGTCTATGGTGAAGACTTCGCCTTCTTCGTGCTGCCGACCGCCGATGGCGAGCCGGTCCCGATGCAGGTGGGTGGCGACTTCCTGGCCGCCTTCAACGACACCGACGCCGTGCGCGCGCTGCTGGCCTATCTGACCAGCGCTGCCGGTGCCAACGCCTGGGCCGCCGCTGGCTTCGACCTGACGCCCAACAGCGCGGTGGACGTAAGCAACTACACCGACCCGATTTCCGCCGACAAAGCTGCTGCGCTGCTGGAAGCCCCCGACGTGAGCTTCGACGTGGGCGACCTGATGCCCGGTGGTTTGGGCCAGGTGGAATTCGACTCCATCACCGCTGTGGTGGGTGGCGCGGACGCTGCCGAGACGCTGGGCGAGATGGAAGCGGCTGTCAATGAGGTCATCGGCGAGTAAGCTGCGTCGACTGGCACGCTGATAACGCAAGGTTTGTCACAGGGGAGGTGTGCTGCCTCCCCTGTGTTTATATTTTTTTGACATTGTTTTCGGAGCAAAACCTTATGAAACGACCAGATGTGCCCCACATCATGCGGCAGGGGCGATTGATTCCCTGGTTCTACCTGCTGCCGGCCCTGGCGATCCTCACGATCTACGTGGTCTATCCCACCGTTCGCACCTTCTACGTAAGCCTGCGCAACGAGGATTCGTCCGGTTGGGCGGGCGATACGTGCAACGATGATGAAACGTGTTTTGGCGTCCTGGAAAACTACCACAAGGTCTTCACCGAAGACACCGCTGGCGCAAAAAACGTCACATCGCTGTATAACACCGCCCGCTGGTTGGTGATCGTGGTGCCGGGCACGGTGATCCTGGGCTTGCTGTTCGCCATGATCACCGACCGGGTGCGCTATACGGCGGCGGCCAAAGCCATTATCTTCATGCCAATGGCGATATCGTTTGTGGGCGCGGCCCTGATCTGGGGCTTTGTATACGACAGCGATGAAAAAGTCGGTCTGCTCAATGCCTTCCTGGTCCGTCTCGGCTTTGATGCCAGGAACTGGCTCGGGCTGGCCCCGCCCAGCGGCACCTTCTTGCTAACCGTGATCGCTGTGTGGGTGTGGACTGGCTTTACCATGACGCTGCTCGCCGCGGCCATCAAGAGCATCCCCGGCGAAGTGATCGAAGCCTCACGGGTAGACGGTGCCAACGAGTTTCAGTTGTTTTTCCGCATCATTCTGCCCCAGATTATGCCCACCGTTGCCGTCGTGATGACGACCATGACCATCAACACGCTCAAGATGTTCGATATCGTGTGGGTGATGGGCGGTCGCGACACGGACGTGATCGCCACGCGCATGGTCAGTGAGCTGACGGAGAGTCGAGATTTTGGCATGGCGGCGGCCATCGCGGTGGTGTTGATCCTGCTCACTATCCCGGTGATGGTCTATAACGTGCGCCGCTTTACGATTGAGGAGGCCCGGCGATGAATCGAGAATTGCGTGATCGGATCGTCAGCGTCATCAATCGGATTCCCGTCAACGTCGCGGTGATCGCGTTGTGCCTGGTCTGGCTGCTGCCGACGCTGGGGCTGCTGGTCAGCTCGTTTCGTCCCAAGCAGCTCGTGAACGAAACCGGCTGGTGGACGGCCTTCACCGCCGAACCCGGCGCGCGCGTCTACGGCGAATACTGCGCCGACTGTCATGGTGACAGCCTGGACGCAATCCCCGAAGCCGACCTCAGCGACCCGGACGTGATCACCACCTACTATGACAGCACGGCGCTGTTGAACACCTACGCCCAAGAATTTGGCACACCCCACATTCCTGAAGAGGATCGCCCCGACGATGAAGCAGCCGCCGTGATCTTCGAGTATCTGCAGGTGGCCAGCGGCAGGCAAGACCTCGAACCGGGGACGACGCTCGCCGATCATCCTGGCGCGGCTCCCTACGAAACGTACTGCGCGGAATGTCATGGCAGTGATTTCGCCGCCATTCCGGAAGTGGACCTGAGCCAGCGGATGGTCCTGCTGCGGACCATGGGCACGCTTACCAAGTTTCAGGATGATGTTATCCCCTTGGAATTCGCGGTCGAAGGCGGCGGCCCGCACGTTCCCGAAGCTGACCGCCCGGACCAGGACCAGACCAAGAACATCCTCGACTACCTGCGTTATGAGGCCGACCTGGCCGAACCACCGGAGCGCTTTACGCTCTCCAACTACAAAGACGTGCTGGTTGGCTACGACGGTAACCAGTCCTATGAGCAGGTGTGCGAGGGGTATGAGGACGAGCGGGCCGCATATAAAGCGCAGTGCGAGGCCGAGCCGGACACTGCTCAGTGCCGGAATCCGGAGCAGTTCGAGCCGAATCCACCGACGGGTTTCACCTGCGACTCGCTGCTGGAGGACATGACCGAGAGCAGCAAGGACAGCATCTTCAACGCCATGTGGAACAGCCTGTTTGTCAGCATCCCGGCCACGATTCTGCCGCTGTTGTTCGCGGGTTTTGCGGGTTATGCTTTCTCGTGGTTCGATTTCCAGGGGCGCAAGGTGATGTTCGCGCTGCTGGTCGGTTTGCAGATCGTGCCATTGCAGATGACGCTGGTGCCCATCTTCCGCATCTACGCCGACCTGGGGCTGAACGGTAAGTTCCTGGGCGTGTGGCTGTTCCACACCGGCTTCGGGATGCCCTACGCGATCTACCTGATGCGCAACTTCATCAGCCGCCTGCCGCGCGACCTGTTCGAGTCCGCGTATCTGGACGGCGCGGGGCACTTCAAAGTGTTCTACCGGCTGGTGCTGCCGCTGGCCATGCCCGCCATCGCCGCCCTGGCGATCTTCCAGTTCCTGTGGGTGTGGAACGACCTGCTGGTGGCCCTGATCTTCCTCAGCGGCGACAAGCCGGTGCTCACCTACACCCTGAGCAACATGGTCACTTCGCTGGGGCAGGGCTGGCACCGTATGACGGCGGCGGCCTTCATCAGCATCATCATCCCGCTGGGGGTGTTCTTCGCTTTCCAGCGCTACTTCGTGGAAGGGCTGCTGGCCGGGGCTGTCAAAGGCGACGCCTGAC
>JAADYV010000204.1 GCA_010092855.1 Chloroflexota bacterium
CGAAGCGCTCGTCCCAGTGGTAGTAGAACAACGTGGTGCCCACGTCCTGGATGGGGAAGCCCAACGTCGTGTCGTCAAAATCAATGACATAGACCTGGCCGCGCGAGAGCTTGACATTCCACTGGTGCAGGTCGGCATGAATCGCGCGCAGCGGGTCGCCACTGCTCAGCAAGCGGTCCAGCGCAGCATTCACCCGACTAATGGCATAGCGGAACATTTCCCGGTCCGCGTCTTCGACATGCTCTCCGTAAGCGTCATCAAACAGCACCACCGGTTCCGGGAACGGGTACCACTGGTCATAGCGCCGGATGGTGAACCCGGCAGGCGGTTGGAAGGTCGCGGCATGGACGTGCAGCCGGGCCATCAGTTCCCCCTGTTGGGCGACGTTGTCCGGTGTGATCTGGTCGTCCAGGTTTGCGCCGGGCACCCAGGTGAACACCGCACACTGGCGCGGTTCCGGCACACCGGGCGCGGATGCCAGGGTGACCAGGTCCCCGTTCCGGTTGAGCACAGGGTGGGGCAGCTTGATATCGGTTTCGCGCGCCAGGGCGTCCATCCACATTACGGTCGAGCGCAGTTCTTCCGTGCTGAATTCGTCCGGCAGGTGGATGCGCAGCACATAGCGCCCCCCATCCGCCGTATCCAGCCGGAAGATGCCGTTGTACTGGTTGGTCAGCAGGCGGACGCGCAACACGTCCAGGTCATAGTGTTGCAGGGCATTCAGCGCCAGCTTGCGCAGCCGCCGCGCTCTGCCGCGTACCGTGAGGCTGTAGAAGTCCTTCATCGGTCCTTTTCCTTTGTGTAAACCAACAGGGGCACATGCCCCCTGCGGTCTTGAGTCCGTCGTCGTTGCGTCAGTCGTCGATGGTCTGGGTGCTCAGTTCCGCGCCTGGACGCAGTTCTTTTTCATACAGCACGATCTGGCGCACCACTTCCATCCCGACCTTTTCGTACAGGCGGGTGGCCCCGGTCAGGCTGCTGGCGTCCACGCCCAGGCCAACCTTGCGCTGGCCGCGCCGGTAGAGTTCACCGAAAGCGTGCAGCAGCAGCGCCTGCCCCAGTCCACGTTTGCGGTAAGGCCGCCGCACGGCCAGGTCATCGATCCAGCCCAGGCCGGGGTCTTCGGTCATCTTGAAGCGGCACAGTTCACCCGCCGCGATCTCGTCCCCATTCCGTACCCAGAACCACAGGCTCGGATCGTATTGGGGATCGGTTTCGGTCCAGTGCATCCACTTGTCGAACGTGATCGGCAGGTGGCCCCAGTGATCGGCGAAGGCTTCTTCCATGACGGCGTACATGGTGCGGTGGTTGGCTTCGGTGTCGACGAAGGTTTCCACCATCAGGCCTTCCGGCCACACGGGTTCTGGGGGTGGGGCGTCCAGTTCGACCACCATGCGGTAGAAGTGGCGCACCACCGAAAAGTTGCTGTTGGCCAGCAGTTGCGCAGCGGCCTCGTTGACCACGTTGGTGCTGCTGCGCAAGGTGACGCGCGCGCCGTCCGGCGCATTTTCGACGGCGGTTTGGCTCCAGTCTTCGGCCCACTCGATCATCGACGAGCCGATACCCTGGCTGCAGTAGTCCGGGTGGACGCGCGCAAACAACAGCGGGCGCACCGGCGGCTCGCCCAGGTTCCACATTTCCAGCATCCCGATCAGGCGGTCGTCTGGCGTGAGGACGCCCAGCGAGTCGGTGGCCAGGTGAAAGCCCGGCGTGCGCCATTCGCCGAGGACTTCTTCTTTCGTCACGACAGGCGCACCCGTTTCCGCGATGTAACAAGTGTTGACGAGATCGGTGGCGGCAGGTGCATCAGCTTCGGTCAGGGCACGAGACTTGTAGTCATTCATGGCAGGGTTGGTCACTTTCTGCTCCTCAAAACTGGCGATCAATCAATGTCTGGTTGCTGCGTCAGCCTATTCGGATAGCGTTTGCGTGCTCAGGTCTTGCCCGGCGCGCAGTTCTTTTTCGTAGTCGTGATATTCGCGTTCGACGTGCATTCCGGCGCGTTCATACAGGCGCGTAGCCCCGGTTAGGCTTTGCGCGTCCACATGCAGCGCCACCCGCGCGTTGCCGCGCTGGGCAAATGCCTGGAAGGTGTGGTGCAGCAGCGCCAGGCCGATACCCTTCCGCCGGAACTCGCGCCGGACGGCCAGGCTTTCGACATAGGCCATGTCTGCATCTTCGGCCATCTTCGGTGCGCACAGCGAAATCCCGACGATCTGTTCGTCGTCGCCTTCGCCGGTCACCGCCAGGAACCACACATCCGGGTCAAAGTCGGGATCGTTTTCGATCCAGTGCTGCCACTGTTTCAACCCATCTTCGCGTGGAGTCGGAATGTAGCCCCAGTGGTCTTTGAAGAACTCGTTGTCGGCGTCGTATACCGCTTCAAGGTCCCGCTCCGGCACGAACGTCCGCACACGCACGCCGTCGGCCCAGGTGGGTTCCGGCAGCACGCCGTTCAGGTCGATGACCATGAACCAGTCGTAGCGAATCTGGGCGTAGCCGTTGGCGGGAAACAGGTCGGGCGCGTAGGGGTTGGTTTTGTTCGCGCCGCGCATCATGATCACACGCGTGCCGTCCGGCGCCTGCGACAGATTTTGGTGGCAGTAGTCTTCGGTTACGTTGAGCAGGCGCGTGCCGATGCCCTGGCCGCGAAAGTCCGGGTGGACGGTGCACCAGGTCCAGTAGCGCACGTGCGGTGGCATGTGCCACACACCGCCGTAACCGACCAGTTGGCCTTCCGGGGATTGCACCAGCCACACCTGGCGACCGGGATCAAAGTTGGGACCGCACCACCGGGTGCGCATCCGGGCCTCATCCGTTTCGGGCTTGCCGGTTTCTTCCATCGAGCAGATATTGCGCAGTTCGACGACGGCGGGAATATCGTCCAGGGTGGCGTGGCGAAGCTTGAATTGTTCGGCTGCTTGGGTAGCCATGTTTTGTTTTGTCCTTTGAAGCGTGTCTGCATAAACGGTTGACGGCGAGATGCGAACTAACGCTGTCGGCATTCTCTGCTGGTTATGAGCGTGTTGTTTCAACGTCTCTAGATGGATCGCTATATGGACACCATTGGCGTTATCCTCCTGAAAACAAAAACCGCAGGCATGGTGTGCCTACGGTTCGCCAGACAGGAGATTCCAGGTGTGAATTCGGAAGTCCGGGGGAAAAGAAAACCGCAGGCACTGCGCCCGCGGTCAATTTCTCGCTGTTAGGGGGAAACTAACTCAGTGAGCAGGCGCAATACGGCAAGGCAATGTGCCGGTGTTAGGCAGCCCAGCCAGGGTGTGGGGCATCATCTGGTTCATCACCATTTTTGCGCCTTCCCCTTTCTTAAGAATTCCGCGCACACTATACCACAGCCGTTCCGCGCGCGTCAAGAATTGGCTGAAGGTTCATGCCGTGCGATCCCGATCAGCGCCGGGACAGCACAAATTCAATCGATTCGGCGACTAGCGGCATGTCCTGCGCATAGTCTTCGGGGTCCGCGCGGTCAATGGACACCCATTCGCGCCAGACCACGCCGGTCTCAACCTCCAATGGTCCCATCGCCGGGTCATCGGACGCGATCAGGTCCTGCACCCGCGCTGCGGGCAGCTTGATGGCGATGCCTGTGCCGTCAACGAACAGGAAAATCTTGCGGTCGATCTTGTATGCCGGGTAGCCAAACGCCTGGCCGCCCTGCACGCCAGGCAGTTGGAGCAGCAGGCGGTCGAGTGTGGCTTTGTGGGGAAAATGCTGGTTGGTCATGTGTCTCCTTAGCCCTCAGATGATGTTCATTCCGGTCTGTTATATGTAGCACAGTGCGCGACTTTTTGGTTCACTGTTGCCCGCACAACAGATTCTACAACAAACCTCTTCTATAATAGTGCAAAAATTGGATATAGTAGAGGGTGCTGCGGGGTGTGTTGCCTAGACCCTGCGGCGTTACGCATAGACTTAGGCAGGAGACTTATGTAACAGGGGATTGGAGCAAATGACATGACGAAGTTACACGACCTCAACACATTGGGCCAGGCGGTCTGGTTTGACTTCATCCGCCGCTCGTTCACCGCGAGCGGGGAGCTGCAGGCGCTGGTGGAGCAGGGCGTCCGGGGCGTGACCTCGAACCCCACTATTTTCGAGCAGGCCATCGCGGGCAGCAGCGACTATGATGCCGACCTGGAGCCGCTGGTCCGGGCGGGCAAGTCTGTCGATGAAATCTACGAAGCCCTGGCGATGGACGACATTCGCGCTGCCGCCGATACGCTGCGTCCTGTGTATGACGCTACGAACGGTGCGGACGGCTACGTGAGCATGGAAGTCAGCCCCACGCTGGCGCATGATACCGAGGGCACTATCGCCGACGCCCGGCGGCTGTTCGGCGCGCTGGATCGCCCCAACATCATGATCAAGGTACCGGCGACCCCGGCGGGCATTCCGGCCATCAAAACCCTCATCGGCGAGGGCATCAACATCAACGTGACACTGATCTTCTCGGTGGCGCAGTACGAGGCGGTAGTCGAAGCGTATATGAGCGGGTTAGAGCAGTTGTCGGCGACCGGTGGGGACCTGGGTCGCGTCGCTTCGGTCGCCTCGTTCTTCGTCAGCCGCGTGGATAGCGCCGTTGATAAGCTGCTGGCCGAAAAGGGTAACACCGAGCTTCAGGGCCAGATCGCGGTCGCCAACAGCAAGCTGGCGTATGCGCGCTTCGAGGAACTGTTCGGGGCCACGCGCTGGCAGAAGCTGGCGGAACAGGGTGCGCAGGTCCAGCGCCCGCTGTGGGCCAGCACCGGCACCAAGAATCCCGACTATTCCGACACGCTCTACTTCGACACCCTCATCGGCCCGCACACCGTCAACACGCTGCCGCCGCACACGTTGGACGCTGTGCAGGATCATGGCACGCTGGCGCGCACGGTGGACACCGACATGGACACGGTCCGCGCGCAGCTCGCGCAGTTGGCCGACCTGGGCATCGACCTGGACGCCGTCACGCAGCAGCTGCAGGACGAAGGCGTCGAGAAGTTCGCCAAGTCGTTCGAGAGTTTGCTGGCCAGCGTCGCCGAACGGCGCGACCAACTGCTGGCTGCCGAGGGCGCATAAGCATTCATTCAACGGACGCGCTGATTGACTAACGATTTTCCGGGGCGCGGGCACACCTGCCTGGCGTCCCGGTATTTTCAACAGACACAAGGAGCGGAACCGAAATGCAACACTGCGACGCCATCATCATTGGAGCAGGACAATCGGGTTTTCCGCTGGCGGGGCACCTGCCCGGCGCAGGCTGGAAGACGGCGCTGATCGAGGCGGACGTGCTGGGCGGCACATGCGTGAACACCGGCTGTACGCCGACCAAGACCATCATCGCCAGCGCCCACGCGATCCACATGGCGCGGCGCGGGGAGTTCTTCGGTTTTTCTACCGGCCCGGTCGAGGTTGACATGCGCCGCATCAAGGAACGCGCGCAGGAACGCATCATGTCCAGCCGCACGGGGCTGCAAAACTGGCTGGAGAACCTGGACGGCCTGGACGTGATCTACGGGCGCGGCGAACTGGAGGGGCCGAACACGGTGCGCGTCAATGGTGAGCTGCTGCAAGCGGAGCACATCATCATCAACACCGGCACCCGCCCCAACGTCCCGCCCATTGACGGCCTGGACACGGTCGCTTACATGACCAGCGATGACCTCCTGCAGCTCGACTTCGTGCCGGAACACCTGGTGATCGTGGGCGGCAGCTACATCGGGCTGGAGTTTGCGCAGGCGTACCGTCGTTTTGGCAGCCGGGTGACGATTGTCGAGATGGCCCCGGTGCTCATCGGGCGCGAAGACCCGGACATCTCGGAAGCAGTGCGTAGCATTATGGAAAACGAGGGCATCGACGTGCGCACCAGTTCGACCTGTATCGCGGTCGAAAACCGGGATGGGCGCATCGCGGTGAAAATGGACTGCGCCGACGACGAAAAAGAGGTCGTGGGCACACACCTGCTGTTGGCGACGGGCCGCAAACCCAACTCCGACATTGGTTTGGAGCGCGCCGGGGTGGAAGTGACGAAGCGCGGGTATGTCGTGGTCGATGAGCGGTTGCAAACCAACGTGCCCAACATCTGGGCGACGGGCGATGTCAACGGGCGTGGAGCTTTCACGCATACGTCCTGGAACGACTACGAGGTACTGGTCGATGTGCTGCTGGGGGATGATGTGCGCCGGGTGGGTGACCGGGTGCTGACCTATGCGCTGTTCATCGATCCGCCGCTGGGCCGCGTGGGGATGACGGAACGGCAGGCGCGGGAAGCCGGGCACGAGGTACTGGTCGCTTCCAAACCCATGCGCGATATCGGGCGTGCCATCGAAAAAGGCGAAACACAGGGCCTGATGAAGTTCCTGGTCGATGCCCAGTCGCATCGTTTTCTAGGGGCGGCGGTCCTGGGTACCGGCGGGGACGAGATCATCGGCAGCGTGACCAACCTGATCTACGCGGACGCGCCCTATACCGTGTTCAAGGACGCGGTTCACGCACACCCGACCGTCACCGAATTGATCCCGACCACGCTGGGCAGCTTGCAACCGCTGGGCGAACGGGCGTAGACACACACCTTGCACACAGACAAGAGTGTCAAGGTTATCGCGCTGATAGGTGGGGGATTTTGCTGTAGGGGCGTATTGCGATACGCCCCGTTGCTTGATGTTTCTGCCTGGCCGACTGTTGGTCACTACCGGATACACGCCAGCAGGCTCTGGCTGATATAACGCACATCGTCGCGGGTGAGTCCCGCCCAGGTCGGCAGGTTGATTCCACGCGCAGCCAATCGTTCCGCGACGGGCAGCGATCCATGACGCGCTGGGTCATGGTAGGGTGGCAGGGTGTGGATGGGGTAGAACAGCGGGCGGGTTTCGATGCCGCGTTCGCGCAGCGCCGCCATCACCGCATCACGCTCCATCTGCACATTGTCGCCCAGCACTACGCTCACCATCCAGTACGTCGGCTCGATGCCGTCGGCCACCGTTTGCCATACCAACTCGTCCACCCCGGCCAGTTCCTCGCGGTACCACCGGTACACATCGCGCCGGGCACCCAGGTGAAAGTCCGCCTGTTCGAGCTGCGCCAGCCCGATGGCGGCCTGGATGTTGGTCAGGCGGTAGTTGTAGCCGATGACGGGGAACCAGTAGCGGCGGTTGGGGTCCTGGCCCTGGCCACGCAGCAAGCGCACCTGCTCGGCCAGGTCATCCTCGCCGGTGGTGACCATGCCGCCCTCACCGGTGGTGATCGTCTTGTTGCCATAAAACGAGAACATCCCGACTTTGCCCAGGGCACCCGCGCGCTGGCCCTGGTACACTGCGCCGTGCGCTTCGGCGGCATCTTCCAGCACGGGCACGTGGTGCGCGTCGGCGATGGCCTGCACCGCGTCCATGTCACACGGCAGGCCATACAGATGCACCACGATGATGGCTTTGGTGCGCGGTGTAATCTTGGCCGCGAGTTGTGCCGGGTCGAGATTCCAGGTGTCGGGCAGCGAGTCAACAAACACCGGGGTCGCGCCGCAGTACATCACGGCGTTGGCGGTGGAGACAAACGTCAGCGTGGGCAGGATCACTTCGTCACCGGGGCCGACACCCAGCGCCAGCAAGCCCAGGTGCAGCGCCGTCGTGCCGCTGCTGCACAACATGGCGTGCTTGACGCCGCAAAACGCCGCAAACGATTCCTCGAACTGAGTGACGTACTTGCCTTTGGACGAAATCCAAGTTGTCTCTAGGCAGTCCATTACGTATTTCTTTTCGTTTCCGGCAAAGACCGGGGCCGCGACGGGGATAAACCTCTTTTCTGTCATCGTTTATTAACCCTATTCTCCCTCGCGCTGTGGATAACGCCCCCAATCCCAGGCCAACAGGTGCTGTTCCTCCGCGTCCAACGGGCGGCCCGCTGCCCGCCGGTACAGGGCGCGGTAGGCCCGCGCGCTGCGCTCCCACGAGAAATCGGCCAGCCGCCGCACGCCACGCTCGTGCATGGTGGTGCGCAGGTGCGCGTCGGTGGCCATGTGCCGGATCGCGTCAGCCATCGATTCTACCGAATAGGGATCAAACAGCACCGCACCATCTAGAACCAAATCCGGCAGCGCGGTCACATTGGCACACGTCACCGGCAGCCCGTCGCGCCACGCTTCGCCGATCACGCTGCTGCTGGCTTCGAACAGCGTGGGGTGGATCAAGAACTGCGCCAGTTGGTACAGCGCGCGCAGGTCTTCCGCCGGGACCAGCCCCAGGAAACGCACCTGCTCGCCCAGCTTGAGCGCGTCCAGGCGCGGCTGGATGGCGTCGTAATAGTATTCGCCCTGGTGCCCGGTGCAGATCAGGTTGACGCGCAGGCCCCGGTCACGCAGCAGCGCCAGCGCATCCAACAGCCGCAGGTGATTCTTGTGCGGCCACGTTACCGCCGGGTAGATCATGAACACGCCTGGCAGGGCATAGGCTGCCTTGACCGCGGCCAGCTTTTGCGGCGTCGGATCGGGATAGGGTGCGCTGGGTACCGCGAGCGGAATGATCTGGACCTTGTCGGGATGCGGGTTGTAGTGGCGCAACACGTCGCCCTTGACCCACTCGTTGATCACGGCCACTGTGTGGGCATGGTGGCAGGCGGTGGTGTAGATCGTCTCGCGCAGCAGCAGTTCTTCCACGCCGAAAAACTGCGGGAAGTGACGGTGTTGCAGGTCGTGTGGGTTGAAGATCGACGGCAGCGCACAGATCACAAAGCGTTGGTAAGGGAAGTGGATCACGTCGCAGCCCAGTCCCTCGTAAAAGCCGTCCGACACCGGCACCAGCGGACGCCGGGGCAGCACCTCCGGCCCCAGGAAACTGACCGCCATGCGATGCAGGCGTTTGGCCAGCGGGCGCAGCGCGCGGGGCGTGCTTCCACCAAAGCGTTCCATCGGGCGCGGGCCGGGCACGGTGCGCTGGTTCGGTCCGATGTAGGGTTGCAGCCAGTCCGCGTTTTCCCAGTGGGTAATGAGCGTATACTGTTCTGGCCCATCGAGCTGGCCCAGCGCCTGCACCAGCGCCACCAGCACGTATTCTACTCCGCCGAAACCCCTGCCCGGCGGAATCTGGGCGTTAATGGCGATGTTGAGTCCGTCGCTCACAGTAACTATGCCGAATCTGGGGTGAAGTTGAGCTGCCACACGATTTTATGGTTGGGTTTGCCGTCGAGTTCAATTGGCTCTTTACTCAACATCTCGAACCCATGCTTCCTGCAAAAGTGATTGACTGCGTCGTTGGTGGCGTGGGTCGTAATGCGTACGCCAGGGCTGCCGAGGCTTCGGGCTTCTGCGAAAGCGTGGTTGACGACCACTGTTCCGAACCCCTTCGTGTGCAGGCGATAATCAATGATCAACCCATAGGCGGGGATGTCATACCCTTCGTCCCAGCCGCGCAGCATACTCAAGCCGATCAACTGCTCGCCATCGAACGCCAGATAGTAACGGTCCTTTTTTTCTTCGTGACAGATAAAGCGCGCGCTTTCTTCCGTGAGGGGGAAGGGCTGGAAGTGCGCGGTGACGTCCGCCCGATTGTTTTCTTGAAAGAAAGCCCACAACTTGTCGTAATCGGAGGGTTCTGCTAGCCGGATGGTTAACGTTTCGCGTGGCATGGTGTTTTCCTCGTTTAAGCTTGTCCAGGTCTGCGCCAGCATCACAGCGCAAGCGCCGCTTGTGATTCAGCGCGCAGAGTGAGTGTATGTTCGCGTAGTTCACGCCGCAGTTGAGTATAGCGCGGGCTATCATAGAGTTCCACCGCCGCCTGCAAGCCCTGGAACACGTCCTGCCCCTCGTACCAAACCGCGAAGGGCCGCAGGTCGTCGTCCAGGTCAAAATCACGCGAACACACCAGCGGCATGGCGAAGCCCCGGCTGATCAATAGATTCATTGACACGACATACTGGTTATAGGCGCGGTGCTGCAAGACAGCCTTGTCGATCAGCGGCAGCATAAAATGGCTGCGGTTGAGCCTGGCCGCGTAGATATCGAATGGTTCGAAGCGATCTTCTTGCAGGCGAATGGTTGAACCAAGTAAGCCGCATTCCATCGCCTGCAAGACGAATTCTCGACTGACGCCTTGAATGTCTGTGAAGATTTCACCCATAATGTCGATGAGGATGCGCTCTGCCAGGGGCGAAGCCGCGATCTGTTCCAGCGCCGCCATCACCGACCGGTAGTTGCGCAGCCGGGGGTCAAATAGGCCGGGCACCGCAAACACGATCCGCCCGTCAGAATCCAGGGGGCGCTCGTCGGAGTCGTCGGTGAAGTCCGGGTAGAACGTCGGCAGGAAGTATGCCAGCTTCTGGGCCAGCCAGTTCGGGGAATGGGCGCGCCGGTAAGCGTAGATTTTGGGCGAGAGCACGTACACGGTCGCCGCTTTGCGCAGCAGCAGCCGGTGCAGCATCCGCTGCGTGGCGTCCATGTTCTGGCGCAGCACATCCGGCTGGTCGTGCAGGATAAAGCGCGTCTGGTGCGGGAACAGCAATGCAAAGAGCAGGTGCCGCGCGTTGGCCTCGACGGTGTTGAAAATGGCGTAATCGTAGGGCAGGCGGCGGTGCTCGCGCCACAACCGGACCAGGTCCCGCCAGGGGTCGATGTTCTGTGCCTCGACCAGGTTCACCCGTTCGCCCAGGGTCCGGATCAGGTCAGGATCAAACGAGCGCCGCCAGTAGAGCACGGTCACGTCATAACCCAGCTCGCTCAGCAACAGCCCCTCGACATAGAGGATGTGCGGGTGCTTTTGGGTGAGTTCCGCCAGCAGCACTTTGGGCGGGGTGTTGGCCATCAAAACCTCCGTTGTTAGTTCACCAGGGCTTGCTGCGAGTCGGTGACTGTGTGTTGATTATGCTGGCGATACTGCTGCTGCAATTCGGCATAGCGGGGACTATCCGCGAGTTCTACTGCTGCTTCCAGGCCCTGGAACAGGTCTTGCC
>JAADYV010000205.1 GCA_010092855.1 Chloroflexota bacterium
ACCGAATGCGGCTGAAATTGCGCACCGTGACCTGGCTGAACGAGTCGGTCAGCGTGAACTGCGTCCCGGTGGGCACGTTCCATAACACCGCCCCAAGACGGCTCTCGACCACGAGATAGTTGCCCGGCCCCCAGGTGACGTAGTGCGGCTGGTAATGCGCATCCGGCACGTGGCCCATCCGTGCATTCGTCACCGTGTCGAACACCACGGTATCCATGCTCTCCACCGGGCCAATCGCCACCGCCAGGTAACGGCAGTCCAGCGACCACGCCCGGATCAAGGTGGAATCCAGATCAGTCGCGATCTCCTGGACGGTCTCGGCGGTGGTCCAATCGACCAGCGTCAACCGGCGGGCGGCTGGTTCATAACGCGGGAAGATGTTGGCGCGATAGTACGCACCATCCGTATACGGACAATACACCGGCAGCGCGTCATCGTCCTGGGCTTGAAGCGGGTGCGCGGGAAGCAAGATATAGGCTGAACAGGCAGCAAGCACGCCGAAAACGGCAATCCACATCCTGGATATTTGTTTCATGTCGCCCCCTGAGAACTGGTTATATTACCATTGTGTTCTCAAATTCCATTTCGTAAAGCGGCGTTTGAGCGACGATAACACGGTGATCCGGACAGAATCCTTGCATCTGCCCGACGCTGGCCGGGCGATGTGTTTGGGCGACGTGTTCCGGGCGGCGTGGCAGCGCGGCGAGGCGCTGGACCTGGCGCTCACCGTCGCCGAATTCCTGGCCGATGGGTAGTTGTGTTAACTGGTGCGTCGTTATAGGTGAGGAGAGGGCAATACACAGCGTGCAAGGGGATCGGTTTTTGTAGGGGTAGGGCTTACCCTACCCGGGCACCCAACCTCTGGTTGGCGCAAGCGGCGACCTACGGACGGGTGCCCCCGCGAAACCGAAAGACGAGCAGGTCAAACAAACCAAAGGTTCGCCTCTTCCCTCACTGCCGCGAATAGGTGATATAGTACCAACCGACGGTTTCGCGCCAGCGGCCCGCGTCGTCGGCCACCTCGAACTTGATGTTGATCGGGAATTCGCCGCTTTCCTCGATGCCGAACACGCTGTAAGGGATGAACAGTTCAAGGCTGTCGTACATCGTTTCGCCGCAGCAGGGCACAATCGGCACCGACGTAACGACGGTGTTGTCCACGTCGCGGTATTGGGGCGGGGCGCTGGGGTTTTGCAGCGGGATGTCGTCGATGTCGTCCAGGTAAAAGCGCGCATAGACCGTCGCGGCCTGTTCCGCCCAGCCGCCGATCACAAACGCCAGGCTCATCCGGATGCCGGGTACGCCGTTGACGATGGCATTGTGTTCGATCTCGATGGTCAGCAGTTCGACCCACACTGGCGAGGTATCCGTTATGTCCGGATTCGCGTCGGGACCAGAGTCGGGCGCGCCGCTGTCGTCGGGCTTGAAATCCGGGTTATCGGGCGAGGTGGGATCGGGCCCGGTTTCGGGTTCGGTGTCGGGGTCTGCTGGTTGGACGGCGACCATCGCTGTGTCTTGTCCCAATGCCATCAACGCAACCGGGGCAGGCCGGATGCCGCCCAGTCGCCCGCCCGTCTCCAACTCGGAGCGCACGGTGGTCGGAATGCCGACGAAATCCCCGTTGCCGTTGACGGCCAGCCCCCCGCTGTTGCCGGGCGCGATCTCGGCGTCGGTGCGATACCACACCGGCACGCGCTCGTTGTCGAAATAGCCGTTTTCCACCGAGACGATGATGCCCGTCGTCAGCACCAGATAGTCGTCGCCAATGCCCGGATAGCCGAAGATGTAGACCGTGTCGCCTCGGTAGACGGACTCGGTGGGCGTGAGGGTGGGCAGGTAGGGCAGGTTGAGCGCGGGTACGTCAATCGGGTCCCCGTTGATGTCGCCCCGCAACTGCACCAATGCCACATCGACGCGGGCGTCGCTTTCGATCACCTCGCCCGTGTATCGGAATTCTGGCGGATCGTTAATGTCGTCCAGCACACCGATCACCACAAAGTCCGCGTCTTCGACGACGTGGGCGTTGGTTACGATCAGGCCATCGGGCGAGATGAGCGTGCCCGTGCCGCTGGCAATAATCTGGTTGCGCTGGATGTTGGCCAGCAGCACCACGCTGCGCGACACATCCGCGATCTCGTAGCGGTCCAGCGTGCCGTCGCGGTTGACGGTACTGGTCACCGCCTGCGGATCAACCGGCGCGCATTCTTGCAGCGCGTCCAGCGTGCCCCAACCGAGTCCGCTCGCAAATCGCACCGGCAGCCAGGTGTAGCCATCGGCCTCGGTCAGTTGGCTGAAGTCACCGTCCAACATGGTCCCAAATGCGCGCACCAGGCTGATGTCATAGCCCAGGCCCGGCCCGGTGTAGATGTCCATGCCGCTCTCGGCGATGACCTGCACGCAACGCCAGTCACCGCCATTCTGGCGGGTCGCATCTCCGGCCTGCAGTTCGGAGGTGGCACCCACCGGGGACGTTAGCACACCCAGCACCACGATGATTCCGATGACCAGTCCCCAGCGTTTGATCTGCCGCATGTTTATACACTCCCAGGCCTTTTCTGTGCTCATCCATACCAATCATAGCATGATCGCGCGCTGCGCCAACCCTACGTTTTGACGGTTTGTACGCTTTTATATTTATACGACAAAAGGGAACGGCGTGTTCCCTTCAGGAGAAGTTATTGGACTGGTATGCCCGCTCCCACTACCGGAAAAACGCCTGGATCAACACACCAATGATGATCGTGACTCCGCCCAGGATCGTGCCCGGCACGATCAGGCCCCAGTTCTGCTGCATGTCGACCGCGTCCTGGTTGGCGCGTTCATGGATTTTGTCGGGGTTCATCGACTGGATGTACTGGTAATTCCAACTGCGGGTCTGGCCCCAGCCGCCCACGACGCTGTACGCGCCGACGCCGAAGATCAGCACACCCACAAACAGCATGACCATCGAGAGTTCATCGGCGTCCCTGCGCCCGGTCAGCAGGTAGCCACCGATCAGCACGGCCAGCAGCACCCCTTCGATGATCACCAGCCGCCGGGTATAGCCCTTCAGATATTGCCAGAAAGCCGCCCACCGTTCCTGCAGGGTGGGGGTTGGTTCCTCACGTTCGCGCTCTGCCATAACGTTTTTCTCCCTTGAAAGTAAGCCGTCAGC
>JAADYV010000206.1 GCA_010092855.1 Chloroflexota bacterium
CCGGATGGTGTCCTGCTGGTGCTGAGCACAGCGCTGCCCTGGCGCGCTTCACGGGCTACCCACACGCTGGACACGGTGCCGCCTGCGCTGGCTGGGGCCAATGCCCATGTCTTTGAGATCGCTGCACCTGTTGATTTTTCTTTTGCGCTCGAAGCCGAGTCGCTGCCGGTTGATGCACCCCATCTGCTAGCCCGGCAGCGCGAAACCTACCTGCACCAGCGGTTGACGAGTTCGGGCTGGCTGGACGACGCCGCAGATGCGCTCACGCGCGTTATCCATTGGAACACGATCTGGGAACCGCTCAAGGAACGCATCTGTACCCCGGTCACGCGCGATTGGTGCCGTCCGGAGCACGGGGGATTCGGCGATTATGTGTTGTTTTCCTGGGACACGTTTTTCTGCGCGGTAATGGCGCAGCTCGAAGACCCGGTGCTGGCAGTAGCCAACATTCGCGCTATGCTCCAGGATTTTACACCAGACGGGTTTTCCCCCAACTTCGGTTGTGCTCGGGGTGCTTCAGTAGACCGGTCCCAGCCGCCGGTCGGGTCCTACTGCGTGTTGAAGGTATACCAGACCTCGGCGCTGCAATCCCACAACAGAAATCGCGCGCTGCTCGAAGAGACGTTCGAGCCACTGCTGCGCTGGCACCGCTGGTGGCTGCCCCACCGCGAGAGCAACGGCAGTGGGCTACTGACATGGGGCACAAATCCCCTCACCGGTGACGACCAGCATATCTGGGAACACCACAATAAACAGGCTGCCATGTTCGAGTCCGGCCTGGACAACAGTCCGCTGTATGACGATGTCGTTTTTAACCCCCAAACCCATACCCTGGAACTGACGGATGTTGGGCTGAGTGCGCTGTACGCGCTCGATACGTGGGCGCTCAGCGAGATCGCGGGCGAGGTGGGCCGGACGCAAGTGGCCAAAGACCTTCGGAACGAGCTTGATGCCTTTGTCATCCGTTTTAACGATCAATTGTGGAATGAGGACGCCGGAATCTACCAGGACCGGCACTGGGACGGCAGATTTTCACCACATCTCGCGCCGACCCACTTCTACCCCTTGCTGGTACCGGGCCTGGTCAGCGATGATCGGGCGGTGCGCATCGTAAATGAGCATTTGCTGAACCCGGAGGAGTTCTGGGGCGCGCATGTGCTGCCGAGTATCGCGCGCTGCGATCCCGGTTACAGCGATCAGGTTTATTGGCGCGGGCGTATCTGGGCTCCGATGAACTTCCTGGTGTACGAGGGGCTGTCGCGGGCCGGTTTCTGGGAGGAAGCGCACGAATTGGCCTATCGCGGGCTGCAAACCCTCCTCGCGGAGTGGCACGAAGAGGGCCATGTGCACGAGAACTACAACGGCGACACCGGCGACGGCGACGACGTTGGCAACTCAGATCCCATGTATACCTGGGGCGCATTGCTGGCTTATGTCGCATTGCAGGACGTGGCCCAGCCAGCAGTCTGGCACGGCTGGCAATTCGGCAACACAAACGACCGGCCTGCAGTGCTGCGTAATATTCGCGTGGCCGAGGGCCAGTTGGATGTCGTCTGTGGCGGGGAGGGATTGCAGGTCCTGTTGGATGGCCAGCCGTTATTCGCCAGTGAGCAGCAGGTGCGATTGTCCCAGCTCGATTGGCGGTCGGACCAACTGAGTTTCCAGGTGCACACCCGCGCGGCCCAGTCGTGCACACTGACAGTCGGGTTTCTGCCTTCTGACGAACCGGTCCGGGTACACATCGCGCTCGGAGAACACACCATGACCCAACCGCTGCGCACCAACCAGCACGGCGCGGTGGTCCTCTCGCTGCGGGATGGGGCGCAAGTCTCCCTGCGCACCGGGGGATAAACAACAAGACCCGGCGAGCCAACTGCAAGCCTGCCGGGTTATGCTGCTAACCAACCGTATCATCCGGCGTGCGCTCAGAATTCCTCAACGACCGGTTGGCCTTGCAGCCAGGCCGCCATGTTCAACACCAGGTAGTTCCAGTTCTGGAACCCGCGATTGAGCATGGGTTCCCCATTTTCGGGTTCGTAACACTCGTGCAGCGCGCCAAACCTTTCCAGGTCGCGCCCAAACAGCCGGATCGTCTTGACGCACAAATCCTGTGCCGCCTCGGAAAACCCATAACGCACCAACCCCCGGAATACGAGGTAGTTGGATATGGCCCACACCGGCCCCAGCCAGGGCGAAGGATTGCCGCTGGCGCGCACGGTGAACATCTTTTCCATACGCGAGAGGGTGCGGATGCCTGCCGCACAATTGAACGTCTGCTCGTTCCAGTAATGCTCATCGACCATGCGCTGCGCCTGCTCCGGCGTCGCGATGCCAGCCCACATCGGCAAAAAGCCAGACCACACGCCGATGCGCTGGATCAGTCCCGGCCAATCACGGGATAATCCACAGTGGGGACCCATGCCGTGCGCTTCGACATTTAGCGGAGGACGTGTCAGGTTGAGGTCGACACTGTAGTAGAAACCCAGCCATTCGTCCCAGCAGTGCTCCTGGATGGCGGCTTTTACGTCGTCTGCGTCACGCTGCAAGCTCTGGACCGTATCGGGCAGGTTCAGTTCTTCGGCCAGGTAAGCCGCGGCCAGCAGTTCGCGGTACATCAGGCTATTGAGATAGACTGCTGCCGTACTGCGCGGGGGACGATCAAAAACGCACGGGTTATTGTCCTCCCCGATGGCCCGGTCATTCTGCCAGAAATACAATCCGCACGAGTGCCGGTGATGGCTGCGATAGTTGTTCAGAAACGCCTGAATGCCATAGAACGCTTCGCGCAGCCATTCCACATCCCCATGCTGGCGCGCCAGGAACGCCGCATGTTGGGCCAGGCACGGCTTGTGCATGTTAGTTTCGTAGATGTTTTCGGGCATCTGGTGGGGTTTGCGGCCCAACACAATAGGCACATACCCATGCCAGCTCGAGCCGTTCAGGAAATTGAGAACGCAACCGCGCTCATAGGGTTTGGCCGCGTCGCTGGCTGCGGCATCACCGGCTTCGAGCAGAATCTGGCGCAGCGCGACATTCATCAGCCACGAGTCCCAGTCCCACAACTGGTCGATATACTGTGCACTGCCGGGTACCAGGTAAGGATATTCCAGCGCCCCACCTGCTGCGGCATACATCTGCTCATAATCGCGCACCAGATGTTGGCGAATGACATCAATGTAGCGCCGGGTTTCAGATGTGATCGTTGGCGTTGTCATGCAGCCTATCCTATTTGCGTTAGTCAGAGGGATTCTGATTCCGGCGGCGCACGTGTAGCCGCGCGCCACACGATTCACGCACGATCAAGCTAACGGGCAGCACGATATGTTGGGGTGGGGCCCAATAGCCTTCAATGCGATCAATCAATAGGTTGGCGGCCCGCAGCCCCATCTCCACCCCCAACTGCTCCACCGTGGTGAGGGTCGGTGTCAGGTAGGCGGCCATATTGAGATTGTCGAAGCCCACCAGGGCCATGTCTTCGGGCACACGGATGCCCGCCCGCTGCGCCACCTGTAGCAGATCAACGGCCACCAGATCCTTGACGGCAAACACCGCGCTCGGACGTTGGGTCAACAGGTAATCGCGGTACAAATCGCGCGCATCATCCGGCGACACGTCCGGTTTCTGGAAAACCAGCGCCTCGTCATAGTCCAAACCATACTCTTCCAGGGCATCTTTATACCCACACCAGCGGTCCCAAACCGAAGTAGTCGTCAGGCGAGCTTCATACTCATACACGAAGCCGATGCGCTGGTGGCCCAGGATGATCAAATGCTCAGTGGCACGGTACCCACCGGAATAGTTATCGCCAACCACGTAGTCGGTGTCTTGTTCAGGATAATAGCGATCTACCAGTACCACCGGAATACCCGCCTGCTTCAACTCATCCAGAGCAGGATTGGAGGGAACATCGCTGACCGGGAAAATGATCATGCCCGCGACCTGGTCATCTCGCAGCCGGGCAATGTCGTTCACCTGAACGGCTTGCTGTCTGTGTGGCTCGCTGGTGGATGTCATGCTGAGTTGGTAGCCGCGCGCTTTGGCAGCCTGTTCCACGCCATCCATGATTTTCATGCTCAACTCGCCCGACAGATTGACGATGACCATCCCAATACGCTTGGTGGCAGTTTCTTCTTTTTTGCTTTCTGCCTGCCAATCGCGCACGTAGGTCCCACTGCCCTGAATACGCTCCACCAGTCCTTCCTCGATCAACACGTTGGTGGCCTGGCGCACGGTGCCCGGGCTGATGCCGTATTGTTCGGACAGCTCGTTGATGGTGGGCAACCGCGCTCCCGGCGGCAGGTTGCCATCGAGAATATGTTTGCGAAGTTCGCCAATCAACTGCACATAGAGCGCCTTACCACCTCGAGTCTTGTCGAGGGGAGTGGCGGACAGGCTGTTTTCAGCTTGTGGCTTATCTGGCATTTTGGTCCCATCGAATTCATATAGATAACTTCACGCGGCAGGCCTTGAATCAAGGAGGAGCCAACAGGATTTAGCAGGCGAACCGCTTTCCGCATCCCATGTGTGTGTAAGCAATTATATGGCAAGCAGACAAACTCTGCAAGACATGTTGACGAATTTTGCAAATTCTGTAAAATTGATATATATCTTTATGCGCAGATACTGCTCTGTCGGGTTCTTTGCTAGACAATGTTCAAGTGGAAGATTATCGCGCTGAACACACCATTCAAGGAGAAGCACCAGGAGGCTTCCACATAAATTGAACACCTACACCGCAGTCACAAATCCGGAACAGTCCAGGCATAAAGGCAAACGACCTAACAACGCAAGTAGCTCACGGACAATTAGATCGTAGGGGAGAACGACAACCGCACAATTCATATAACACAATCTACTGCTCCCAGATAAATTGATCGAGATTGTTATTCAACACACACCCCAGTCTACATTGATGCATTCAGCAATTTATCTATATCAGTTCAACGTACACTACTGGGGATGCTGCGCCAAGAGACAGTTTAACGAAAGGTAAGGTTGATTGATGAAAAAAGGCATAGTAATATCACTATTTCTAGCCTGTATGGTTCTGCTCAGCGGTCCCCTTCCAGGAGCCGCGCAAGGCCCGGACGACATTACCGCCGATGACTTGCCAGCCATCGATTTTGTCGGGCTGGGTGTCAATCTGGGTGCGCAGTTCAACACCTATGTTCCCCCTCGGGCGTTGTGGGATGTCCAGATGAGTGCGGACCGGTTTGACCGCCTGTATTTCGATGGCGAAACGGCCCAGCTTACCGTGACGATTGCCAACCCCAGCAATCGCGCCCTCGAAATCGACGGCATGATTGTCATCGCTGCGATGGAAGAAGAACGCGACGAAGAAACGCTGCTCGAAGACGGGGTGCGCATTGTTCCAGTGGAAGTCGTACAGACCACGCCCATCGAACCGTTCTCACTGCCGAACCTGGAAAGCACCGACATCACGCTCAGCTTCGAGCCGCCCACGCGCGGCGTCTTTGGTGTGTACGCTTACCTGGGCGGCCAGCGGCCTGTGGTTACCTGGCTGGGCAACGTGGCGCGCACCTTCGAACCCCAGCCGGGCTTCAGCGCCGACTCCTACTTTATGGGCGACACGCGTGGCGTAGACCTGGACGTGCGTGCTCTCGAACTCGACACGATGCAAAGCATCGGCGTGAAATGGTCGCGCGTTGGCCTGGGTTGGGCGCAGTTCGAGCCGCAGCCCGGCGTGTGGGATTGGGCGGAGCAAGACGCGGCCATCCAGCTCTATCGTGAGCGCGAAATCCACGTCTTGCTGCTAGGCGACAATGGCGCAGGCTGGGAACGCAACAGCGATCTCCAGGGCCGTGACGTGACGCCCAGCCCGGACTACTACGGTGCCTGGGCCACCGCCTGGTACCAGGCGGTCACCCGCTACAGCGACGTGGTGCGGGCCGTGAATGTGTGGAACGAGCCCTGGGAAAGCGGCGGCATCTCCGGTTGGGAAGGCAACGCCCAGCATTACCGCAACCTGTCGCGCTTCGCCTTGCAGGGTGTCAAGCTGGCCGACCCGACGGTGCTGGTCGGCGGCGCAGACAGCCACGACAACATGAACGATGTGCTCATCTCCGATCCGGAATGGGCAGGGCTGTTCGACCTGATCACCTATCATGGGTCCGACAATCCAGGCGCGTTCTACGCCAGCTACCTGGTGGACCTGCCGATCTGGAACACCGAGAGCTGGTACACCGCCCAACTGCCGCGCACCGTGCAGCAGCACATGTTCGCGATCGCTGCCGGAGCCGAAAAAGTCAACATGGTGGTGTTGGGCAACTTCTTCAGCGGGCATGTGGACGCTGGCGGCTACTACACGCCTGATCTCGAAAACCCGGAGCAGTTATCGCCCCAACCCAACGCGGTGGGCTATGCCACGATGACGCACTTTGTCGAAGGCAAGACCTTCGTCGAAGAATACAGCGCCGACAGCCTGCCCTACAGTTTCATCTTCGAAAACGACACCAGCGCAGTAGCCGTCGTGTTTGGCATTCCGCTCGATATCGAGAAATTACCCTACTGGCAGATCACCGAGCCGGGCACGATGGAACTGCCGGCAGCGGGCATTACGGTCTATGACCACTACGGCAATCCCATCGCGGCTGAAGGCGATGTGTACGTGCTGCCGTTCGCCGCCGAACCGCTGTACTTCGAAGCGGAGTCGGCGGATGTGCTGCGCGCGGCGCTGGATGCCCTTACCGTCCGCGATACCACCCCGGTGCACATTGCTCTGCAGGACATGGTCCAACTGCCGGGGCCTGGGGCAACGGTTGATGTGACGATCACCAATGTGCTCAACCAGCCCATCGCGGGCACCCTGTCGATTACGCTGCCGGAGGGCTGGCAGGCCGAGCCCACCAGCGCGACGTTCGACGCACTGGCCCCCGCTGCCACGCAATCCTTCAGCTTTACGTTGACCGAAGCCACCCCAGATGAACGCGCCAATGCGTACCCCATCGCGGTTGAGGTCGAAACTGACGCGGGGACTGCCGCGTGGTCCGAAGACATCGAGGTACACATTATCGCCTGTGGTACGCCCATCCTGGACGGCGATTTCCGCTCGGACTGGGATGACCTGGGCGTGGTTCCGATCATCGTTGGCGACCGCACGACGGATGTCTATGGCGAGATTGGCCTGGCCTATGACGCTGAGTACCTGTACGTCATGGCCGCCGTGACGGACCGCACGCCGGATTGGGCTCCCAACCCGGTCACCGCACCCTGGTTCGAACTGGCTGATGGCAACTACATCTACACCCTGCATCCGGAATGGCTGTTTTACTATGACAACATTCAACTGGCTATCGACAGCCGTCCCAACCCGGAAGACTATATCGTCCCGGCAGACAGCCCGGTCTTTGGACGCTATCCGCGCCGGGATACGGACTACCTGTTCGGGTTCAACCTGACCGGGGAACGCACCGCCGACAACGATGGCAATGTCACAGTCGAAGCGGGTGAACCCATCGTCTGGCAATATATCGTGCCCGGCTCGCAGTTCCGCCAGCGTTATCCCTTCAGCGAGCCAACCCAGGGCCTCGTGCCGGGCGCAGAGCTGTTCGTGCTGCCGCGCGGCGCACAGGTCGTGTACGAAGCGCGTATCCCGCTGGCGCTGGTGCCCGAACTGCCCGCCGCTGACCCCATCGGGCTGGCGTTCCGGCTCAGCAACAGCAGTGAATACACCACCAGCAACTGGCAGCGCAGCAGCAGCGCGCTGGATGTCAGCACCTTCCAGCCCTACTGGCAGCACGGGTATTCGCTCGGAACGCGCTGGGCATTTGCCACCGGCGAAGGCTGCACCACATCTGAGATCAGCCCTGTCGCACCTGCCGCCACGTCCGGCACCGGCAATGGCTTGCAAGCAGCCTTCTACGATGACCTCGACCAGACCGAACTGCGCCTGACACGCCGCACCTACCAGATCAACTACGATTGGGGTCTGGGGTCGCCCAACGAGATCGCTTTCGAAAACACCGCCTATCGTGCACCAGAAAACCTGGTGGAACCGGATACCTTCTCGGTGGTGTGGACCGGCCAGATCGAACCGCTCTATTCCGAAACCTACACCTTCTACACCATAACTGATGGCACCGCCCGCGTGCTGATAAACGGCGCTGTCGTGGTCGAGGGCGAGGGCGACAGCAGTGGCGAGATCGCGCTGACGGCAGGTGAGCAGTACGACCTGCAGGTGGCATACGGGCACAACGACGGCCATGCTGTCATGCGGTTGGCGTGGTCCAGCCCCAGCCAGTTGTGGCAAATCGTGCCCACCGAGCAGTTGTATGCCCCGGCTGACTGCTGCGCAACCGATATCGTGCCACAAGCGCCGCTGGGTGTGCAGGCGACCGGTTCGGCGCAGAGCGTGCAGCTTGACTGGAAACTGGCCGCCGGTGCGACAACCTACTCCGTCTGGCGCGGCACCTCGCCAGACGGCCCCTTCGATAGCGTCGCGTCCGACTTGACCTTGCCGGTCTATGAAGACACGATGGTCGAACCCAACGCGGTTTACTACTACACAGTGTCAGCCACCAGCCCGGCAGGCGAAAGCGAACCGGGCGTTCCGGCGCGTGCCTTGACGGCTGACGTCCTGGTGCTGGAGGCGGAAGATGCCGAACTCCTCGACGGCCCGACCATCAATTACATCGGTGGTGCGGCATCGGGCGGGGCGCAAGTGTCCTTGCCGGATGACTTCAACGCCATGATCCGCTACACCATCGAGTTGGACGAAGGCGGTGAATATACCCTGCTGGTCCGGTACGCCAACCGTCCCGACAAGATGAGCAAGAGCCTTTATGTCAATGGCACCGATGTCTTCCAATTCGTCTTCCCCACCACGGATAGTCCTGGCGGCGAAATCACGGGCTACAACACGCTCGCCGTTCAGGTTGAGCTGCTGCCCGGCGAAAACATCATCGAACTCCGCGACTCGTTTGGCGACGAAGGCAGCGTCAACATCGACCGACTGGTCCTTGTTCCCGGTGGCGATGCTGAATCACCGGCTGCTCCTGCCGCAGTTAGCACCTCAGACGTAACAAACAGCAGCGTGGTGTTGTCGTGGGCGGAAAGCAGCGACAACCTCGGCGTGGTGAGTTACGAAGTGTATGACAGCGAAACCCTGTTAACGGCGACGGCTGGCGAACCAACGGTCCAGGTTGGGGACCTGACGCCAGGCACGACCTACACGCTGGATATTGTGGCACGTGATATTGCCAACAATGTCTCCGACGAACCAGCCACCATCACCTTTACCACCGATCCTACTCCGGTTGACCTGGTTGGCTTCCCGGACGACAGCGACGCCTCGCTCATCTGGGTCGGCGGCACCGAAGGGATCACTTACCAGATCGAGCGCGCTACCGAATCCGGCGGACCATACGACGTGATCGCGGAGGGGGTAAGCGACACCGCCTACACCGACACCACCATCAGCGACGACGGTACCGCCTACTACTACGTGGTTACCGCTGTGATCGATGGTGAAGAAGTCGGGACCACCAACGAAGCCAGTGTTGCGCCGCTGCCGGGTGGCTGGCAGTCGATGGATATTGGCAACGTCGGGTTCCCTGGCCGCGCTATCTCGGAAGATGGCAGTGTGTGGGACCTCACGGCCTCTGGAGCCGACATCTGGCTGGCGGCGGACCAGTTCCACTACCTGTACCGGCCCCTGACCGGCGATGGGGAAATCGTGGCCCTGCTAGCCGACTTCTCCTACGAAAACCGCGAATGGGCCAAAGCCGGGGTGATGATCCGCGAAGAACTGACCCCCGAATCCCGTCACGCGATGATGGTCTTTGCTTCCGCTGGCCAGGTTCAGTACTCGATCCGCCCGGAAACCGGTGGAGATAGCATCAGCACCCATACCGATCAGGGCTTGTATGAATTCCCGATCTGGGTGCGCATTGTGCGCGAAGGAAACGTCTTCAGCGGCTATGTCTCTCCCGATGGTGAAACCTGGGAGCTGATCGACTCCACCGAGGTCGAGATGGCCGAAACAGTCTATATCGGTCTGGCACTCACCTCACACGACAACAACTCGGTAGCAACGGCTCAGTTCCAAAACGTGACCGTTACGACGCCCTAAATTGACATTTCCCGGAGGTGCCTTTGTCAGGCGGTTGGCAAGGGCACCTCATATTACCTGGCCATCTAGCACAGAGGAGAGAAATTATTAAGGAAAACAAAGCAAACCCAACACCCAGCCAATTATTCGTCTAAGCAGCATGTTTTAGATAAGGAGCAACTAAAGATGAAGCGTATGTTCTTGATTGGTCTCTTGATCATCCTGGCCGTTGGCTTCAACAGCGTCATGGCCCAGGGCGGCATCGTCGAAGAAGGCGTTCCTGGCGAACTGGTGTATGTCCCGCTGGCCGATGGGCTGATCACGCTGGACGGCGACCTGAGCGACTGGGAAGGCATTCCC
>JAADYV010000207.1 GCA_010092855.1 Chloroflexota bacterium
AAACACCTGGCGGACGCGGCGGGGGTGGTCTATACGCCTGTCGACGGCGACCAGCACGGCCTGCTGACCGGGTTAGTGCGCTGGGCACGCGGGCTGGGCCTGGAGGTGATCGCCGGGGGCAAAGCACGTCCGTATGATTTCGTGTACGATGAGGCGGCTCGCACCGTGATGTGTGACCAACAAACGGTCACCCTGTCCGCGGAGAGTATGCAGGCATTGGCCCCCATCACGTCCGGTAACGCAGTGGATGTGCTGCGGGCGCGGCGCGAACTGCTAGCGGAAATACAGCAAGTCGGCGAGCCGGACGTGTGTGAAGCGGTCAATGCGGCCAACGCCACGGCCCTGCTGGCCGATATCCCGGAGCTGCACGCGCCCATCGTGCGCACCACCGAGATCGCCGAGGTGCTCTGCACGGCGGCGGACGGCGGGGTGCTGGCGCGTACGGGGGTGATTGACGTGGTGAACGTTCTGCGCCGCGCGGATGAGCCAGGACTGGGCGGGGGCGTGTTCACCGTGGTGGCGGCGGGCCACGCGCGCACCTGGGCGTTTATGCGCGAGAAGGGCTTGCTGATGAACGCGCGGGGAAGCTGCGGGCTGCTCTACCGTCCCTATCACCTGCTGGGCGTCGAGACGCCGGTCACGCTGCTGGCGGCGGTCCTGCTCGGTCTGCCGACGGGGGGCAGTGAGGTGCTGCCGCGCGTAGACCTGGCGGCCCGGACGACGCGCGATTTCCGCGCCGGGGAAGTGGTGCCGATGGGCCATCACGTGCCGTTGCAGCCGCTGATGCTGCCCGCCGTGCCGGTTGGCGATGATCACGCGCTGCCGTACTTCCTGGCGGTTCACAACCAGCTGATGGTCGATGTGCCAGCCGGGACCATTCTCACTTATAACATGCTGGAGGAGCCACCGGAGTCCCGGTTGTGGGCCTTGCGTCGCGCCCAGGACCGGACACTGCTTCATACTTAAACACGAAAGGAGTTTGTTATGGCTGTTTTGATTACTGGGGGACACGGGCACATCGGCTCATGGACGGCATACACCCTGGCGCAAGCGGGCGAGCGCGTGCTGGTTTATGACATCAACCCCCACGCACCGGATTACCTGGCCGACGTCGCCGACCGTGTAACGTTTGTGCGCGGCGATGTGCTGGACTTTCCGCGCCTGGTGGACGTGTTCCGCCAGCACGACGGCGAGATCGACGGGATCATCCACACCGTTGGCATCATGGGCGAGATCGTGCAGACCAACCCCCACCGGCACGTCGCGCTGAACATCAACGGCACGCACAATATGCTGGAGATCGCGCGCCAGTTCGAAATTCCCAAAGTGTTGTATACCAGCACCGGCGCGGTCTATGGCCCATTGGAAGGCTTAGCCTCCGAAGCGCTGCACGGCCCCAACCCTGCCGACCTGTACAGCGCGACCAAGATGGCGTCCGAATACCTGGGCCAGCAGTACGCGCGCACGTTTGGTTTTGACTTCCGCATCTGCCGCGTGTATTTCTGTTATGGGCCGGGCAAGCTGCCGTCGAGTTTCATCCGCCTGTACCAGATGGCGTTTGGGGCGCTGGAAGGCCTGACCGGGCTGACGATGGATCGCGGCGCGGACCAGAAGCTGGACTTCACCTACATCGAAGACGCGGCGCGCGGCACAGCCATGCTCTACCAGGCCAAGAACCTGCAACACGATACCTATAACATTGCGACCGGCGGCCCCAACAGCGTCGGCCACGTGGCGAAGCTGGTGCAGCAGTATTCGAAGCACAATGTCTCCGTCGAACTCGGCCCCGGCGAACTGATGCAGCGCGCCGAAGCGCTCGACATTTCCTGCGCGCGCGAGGAACTCGGCTTCGAGGCGCAGGTCAGCCTGGAAGAGGGTATCCAGCGTTACGCGGCCTGGATTGATAAAAATATGTGAGCTAGTCAGCTATCAGCGTCTCAGCTTTCAGTACAAGCACGCGCTGACCATGCTCAAGTCTTGGTAGGCCACAGGCTGTAGCATTCTACGCGGCACAACAGCGTTTTCCCTGATTGCTGATGGCTGACAAGCTGATAGCTATTCGCTAAAAACTGTTATCAAGGGAGAAAACACAATGGAATACAGGCGGTTGGGGCGGTCCGGGTTGATGGTGTCGCCGCTGGTGCTAGGCACCATGAATTTCGGGCATCCCACAGACAAGGACGAATCGGCGCGCATCATTCACGCCGCGCTGGAAGCGGGCATCAACCTGATCGACTCCGCGAATGTTTACGCAGGAGGCGAAAGTGAGCGCATCGTCGGCGAGGTGCTGCGCGACCGGCGGCACGAGGTGTTCATCACCACCAAAGTCTTTAACCGCACCGGTCCCGGCCCCAACGACGCCGGGAATTCGCGTCACAACATCATCACCGCCTGCGAAGCCAGCTTAAAGCGGCTGGGCACCGACTACATCGACATTTACTTCCTGCACCGCACCGATCCCAATGTGCCCCAGGAAGAAACGCTGGCCGCGTTGGATTTGCTGGTGCAGCAGGGCAAGGTGCGCTACATCGCGGCGTCTACGCATCCGGCCTGGCGCACGGTCGAGGCGCTGCACATCGCCGACAAATTCGGCTATCCCAAGTTTGTGTGCGAGCAGCCGCCTTATAACCTGCTGGACCGCCGCGTCGAAAACGAGATTGTGCCCATGTGCCAGGCGTATGACCTGGGCATCGTGGCCTGGAGTCCGCTGGCGCATGGTGTGCTGGCCGGACGTTATACGGACGCTTCCGCAATGCCGGAGGGCACGCGCGGCACCCTGCGCGAAGTCTTCGCGGAACGCATCACGCAGGCAGGCGTGGACGTGGGTATCAAGTTTGCGGAATATGCGAAAGGCAAGGGCGTGACCCCGGCGCAACTGGCGACGGCGTGGGTGCTGCACCAGCCGGGCGTCACCAGCTCGATCATCGGCCCGCGCACGCTGGAGCACCTGACGAGTGTGCTGCCCGCCGCCGACCTCGCGCTGGATGAGGCCGACTTCGCGGTATGTGATGCGTTGGTCCCGCCGGGGATGGTGGTCACCAGTTTCTTCAACACCTCGCGCTGGATGCCGTGAGGTCCTGCAAGTGAATCAAAGCCGGGCAGGGGGATGCTGGCCGCCTGCCCGGTCTGTTGGCGAGATGCTGCGGTTTCCCGGTGTGGGTTTACGCTTCCGGATCGTCGAACAGTCGCCGGATTTCGTCTTCCCACACATCGTCCAGCGGGTCGAACAGCACCTCGGTGAACTCGTCTTCCAGTTCCTTGAAGTATTCACGGATGCCTGCGCCTGGTGTGACACTTTCCAACTCGTCAATCTTGGCATCCAGTACCTCGACCAGGCGCTGGCTTTTGCGTTCCAGATCGCCCAGGTCGAACGTGGTCTTGAGCATAAAGTTGATGCGCCGCATGACGCCCAGCCAGCCCATGAAGTCGTTTTCGATGTGGATCGCGTTGCTGACCTGCTGCAAGTTGGAGAAGTTGTAGGTCGGCACAAAAGCGTACATCCCCACATAGGGCATGTCGCGGTCCCCGGCGCGGCGGCACAGGTACGAGCCGATGCTGGCCCCACCATGATAGTCGGACAGGTTGACGGCCAGCCGCTCGAATTCATCCTTCATGCTCTGCAAGCTGTAAATGCACGATACCGAGCGCTCCTTGTTGTAGGGCAGCTCACCGTACACCCCGGCTACGCTGACGATACGTTCCACGCCCAGCTTCTGCCCGGCATCCAAAAACAGCTCCGAATAGCGCTCGACATCGAGGTGCGGTTCTTCGCCCATGAAAAACACCACACCGCGCTCGCCCATCTCGGTGTAGTACAGGTCGTTGCTCTGCGTCTTGAGCGCTTCCGGGTAGCCGTCGTCAAACTTCACCACCGGGCGTACCAGGTCGTGCGTGCCCGGAATCTGGAACAGGTAAAAGCCATCGGGCTTGATAGTGCCGATTTTGCGTGCACCCGTTTCCTGGATCAAATACTGGGGCAGCCCGGACGAGAGCGATCCCGCGTCCGCCCACTGCTGCCAGCCGGCGATCATGACCAGCGGGCGCTTTTCCGGTTGTTCCCACAGTTCGAGTGCTTCAGGCATCACTGCCTCCCTTCATTGTTCGGTACAGCCCAGATGTTACCCGTTTGTCCGCTCATCTACCACCACTGGCAGGGTTGTTGGCATTGCGCTCGGCAGCAGTTTGTTTGGGATATTTCGGGTGCGGATCGCGGCCCATTGGTGGCTGGAACATCGCGGGCGCGCGATCTTTGTACAGCCGGTAGTGTTCGACGGCCCGCGCGAACAGCCAGGGTACCTGGCGCGGCACGATTACGTCCACCTCGCCGCGTGTTATTTCGTCCACGCTGGCCCACCGGACCCCGCTGCCCGCCATATCGTCGCCGGGGATAACCGCGCCACCCTCATACCCGAACACGAAACACAGGCTGGTCATGTGCGACACAGCGGCATCGTAGGCAAACGAATAGGCGTGCAGTACGCTCAACGGGCGCACCTGAATCTCCGGGCCTGCTTCCTCTCCGATTTCGCGCAGGCAGCCCTCCAGCAGCGTTTCGCCGTGTTCCAGCGCTCCATTGATGACTTCCCACCGCCCGCCGCTGTTGGGGTGCGAGAGAAAAAGAATTTGCTCCTCGGTGTTGACAACAAAACAAACCAGCGCGGTCGGTGTGCAAGCAAACTGTCGCCGCCCGTCGTGGGTGGTGATGGTGGGTAGATCATGAGACATGGGTGCATACTCCTTCTCCGGAACGGACGATCCCCATTGTACCCATTCTGGGCAGAGACGGTTCTCGTATGATGGGGCGGGAAAATGCGCAACATTGTGCTTTTTGCACGGGATTTCGCGACGATTTTCCCGGCCCCCAATTAACACAGGTGGTACAATGGCGACCGGTATCACTTTGAAGCTGCTACGAAAGGAAACATCCACTCATGCGTGTCTTGATCACCGGTGCCAATCGCGGCATCGGTTTGGAACTCACGCGCCAGTTGCTCTCGCGCGGTGCGCGCGTGTTCGCTACCTGCCACCAGCCGCTCTATGCGGCCTACTTGCAGAATCTCAAAGTCCAATACGCAAACGACCTGACCATCACGCCGCTGGATGTGGCCGATCCCGGCTCGATTGAGGCCGCATTCCAGGCGGTCCGCAAGAGCACCAACGCGCTCGATCTGTTGATCAACAATGCGGGTGTGGGCGCGGGCGACGAACCGCTGGGCGAGGTGACGCAGGAGACACTGCTGCGCACCTATACCATCAACGCCGCCGGCCCGATCCTGGTGGCGCAGCGTTTTCTGAAGCTGCTGCAAGCCGGTGACCAGCCCAGGATCGTCAACCTGACCTCCGGCATCGGGTCGATTGGCAACCGGGATCGCGGCGGGATGTACAGCTACACTGCCAGCAAAGCTGCGCTCAACATGCTCAACCGCAATCTGGCGCACGATGTCTACGACCTGGGGATCACGTCCATCGTGATCGATCCCGGCTGGGTTCAGACCGACATGGGCGGCCCCAACGCCTGGATCACGGTCGAGGAGTCGGTGGGCGGGATGCTCAACAACGTGCTCGACGGGCTGGCGCTGGAACACAGCGGGCGTTTCTACCACTACAGCGGAGACGAAATCGACTGGTAGCACCGGGCGAGATCGGTTGGCGATGGCGTCCACACTGCCCCCTCCCGACGACAAACCATACGGCCATCCCACGCGCGGCAATACGGCTCGTTTCCGGCTGCGGCGCGTGGATACATTTCTGCTGTTGTACGACGCGGGCCTGTTCCAATCCAGGAACGGGTCGTTCTTTGTGGACCTGGGCTATGGCGCGGAACCGTTCACGACGTTGGAGAGCGCGGCCCGGCTGCGGCGCATCAATCCCCGGCTGCCAGTGCTGTGCGTGGAGATCGATCCGGAGCGGGTGGCGCGCGCAGCTCCCTATGCCGACGACCTGACGTTGTTCCGGCAGGGCGGTTTTAACCTGCCATTGGAACCGGGCGAAACCGTCCGTGCTGTGCGGGCTTTTAACGTGCTGCGCCAGTATGACGAGGACCAGGTGATCACGGCGTGGCGCACCGTTGGGCGCTGCCTGCTGCCGGGCGGTTTGCTGGTCGAAGGCACGTCCGACCCCACCGGGCGCGTATGGGTGGCGAATCTGCTGCGCCGAACAGAGAGCCGCCTGCACTATGAGGGGTTGCTGTTCAGCACCAATTTCCGCTGGGGGTTCGCGCCGGAGATGTTTCAGCCGGTGCTGCCCAAGAACTGCATTCACCGGATGCTGCCCGGCGAGCGGATTTTTGCGTTTTTGGATGCCTGGAAACGCGCCGCCGCCGAAACCGCCGCCTACCAGAGTTGGGGGCTGCGGCAGTGGTTTATTGCCAGCGCGGAACGGCTGGCCGCGTATGGATTCCCGGTGGAAGTGCGCCGCCGATGGCTGCGCCAGGGCTTCCTGCTGTGGAAGGACAGCCCCGGCGCATCGGAAATTCCGTTGTAGTCGTGTTTGCGCCGGACGCTATTCGCCGCCCAGCGCCGTCCCCATGAATTGAGCCACGTCGGCCTTGAACTGTTCCAACGATGGCACATCCAGGTACATCATGTGTCCGGCTTCGTAGTAGGTCAGGTGCAGGTTGTCGCGCAGCGTCGGGTCGAGGTCCATGTGGCTGAGCGTGTATTCGCTGCCGAAGTGTGGCGTCGCCAGGTCGTAATAGCCCATCGCTACCAGCACCTGCATGAATGGGTTTTTCGAGAGCGCGCTGCGCAGCGGCTCGCTGGTGTCGGGGAACTTACCGCGCTCCCATTCCCAGCCCCGGTTTACGTCGAAGCTCAGGATTTCGTAGATGGCGTCGGACTCGTATTCCAACTCCCCGCGCAGGTACTGGTACAGCATGGCGGTGTAGGGTGGGGTGATGTCGGACATGGCCGGGTCGTGATCGATGCTCTCGGTGACGCCCAGCTTGTCGATGCCCTTGAAGCGCGAATCCAGTCGCCCGACGGTGCGCTGTTCGTCGCGCAGCAGCTCTTTGAAGAAATGCCGGTCCCGGATGCGCAGATTGGTCAGGTCGATGAAGCGCTCCGACAGGCCGGTGTAGCGCGCTAACTGCGCAATGATCGAGCGGCGTTCGTCCTCGGTCAGCGTGTCGCCTTTGGCCAGCGCGACGGTGTAATCATACGTGGCCCACGCCTCGACCTCGTCCAGCACCGCGCGCAGCGGTTTCTGTTGCAGGTCATCGGGCAACCGCTGGTGATACCATGCGGTCGCGGCATATGTGGGCAGATAGAGAATGTAGGGCAGGTCATTGCCCTGCTCGAACACAATTGTCTGGAAGTTGAGCACGGTCGAGATCAACATCAGCCCGTTGAACGCAATGCCCCTGTCGAACAGGTACCCGGCCAGGCCAGCAGCGCGCGTGGTGCCATAGCTTTCCCCGGCCAGGAACAGCGGCGAATGCCAGCGCTGGTAGCGCGTCAGGTACAGGCGCATGAACTCGCCCACCGATTTCAGGTCGTTTTCCAGGCTCCAAAACTCTTTTTTCTTCTCCGGATCAGCGGCGCGGCTGTAGCCCGTGCCCACCGGGTCGATGAAGACCAGGTCGGCCAGGTCCAGCCAGGTAAACGGGTTGTCTTCCAGGCGGAAGGGTGGTGCCGGCATCCAGCCCTCGTCCTGCATCACCACGCGACGCGGACCCACTGCGCCCAAGTGCAGCCACACCGACGACGATCCCGGCCCACCGTTGAACACAAACACCAGCGGGCGTTCGGCCCTATCTTCCACGTCGTTGAGCGTGTAGGCGGTGAAGAAGACGCGCGCCGTCACCTCGTCTTTGTCGGGGTCGCGCAGCGGGATAATGCCAGTGGTCGCGGTGTAGTCGAGCGTCTGGCCGCCGATCGTGATCTGGTGCTGGGTTTCGACGGGTGGCTTTTCGGGAATTTCCTGCGGCTTGGATTCGGGGGCTCCGTCTTGTCCGTTGTTTTGTCCATTTTGGTGGTTATTTTCGTCGGTCATCAATAAACATC
>JAADYV010000208.1 GCA_010092855.1 Chloroflexota bacterium
CAGCGCATCGTCCAGCAGCACGGCGGCCAGATCACCGTCAGCAGCACGCCGGGTAAGGGTAGCCTGTTCATTGTTTACTTGCCGGTCGAGGACGTGTAAACTATATTCCTGTTCGTCCTGATTTTTGGGCACGTTCCACCACTACAAAACCTGGTAGTGTCGACATTTCCGCCTGCGAATGGCGAACGCCTGAGCACAAGTGTCAACACAGCCTAGACGACAGGAAAAAAGCTTATGCTGCTGATCAAACGGGGCTGGGCGCTCTCGCCCTTGCTGTTGGTGTTCGTCCTGCTATTAAGCGCGTGCGGCGCATCTGGTTCTGAATCCGAAACGGGCACCTCGGCCATCAGCACGGACGTGCCGCCGCCGCTGCAAGTGGTCGCCTACGATGCCGCTGACCAGCGCGCTGACCAGGACGAAGAGCGCGCACGCCAGGTGTCCCCTACTCCCGGCTTTGGCCCCATCATCACGGCGGGACCCGCCACGCCAACCCCGGACGTACCGCCCGCAACAGAGGCCGTGCTCCCCACATCCACCTGGACGCCCGTGCCGCCGTCGCCGCAGCCACCTGCCGCCCCCACCAACACGCCCTCGATCTCGCCGACGCCGCTGCCCACCTACCGCGCCGACATGATGGGCATCCAGATCGATCCCGGCTCGCAGGAAGGTTACGACATCATGCTCTCGCTGGCCGAACGGCTGGGTGTGGAATGGATCAAGCTCCAGTTCCGCTGGGACCAGATGGAGCCGCAGCAGGGTGTATTCAGCCCAACCTTCTACAGCTACCGCCTGTTTGTGCAGCAGGCGCACCAGAAGGGTTTTAAGGTGATCGCCAGCGTGGCCAAAGCCCCGGCCTGGGCGCGCAATTCCGCCGACGAGGACGGCCCGCCGCGCGATCCGCAGTTATTGGCCAATTTCCTGACGGCGCTGCTCAGCGAGGTGCGCGTGGACCTCTACGGCAACTCGTACTTCTCCGCCATCGAAGTATGGAACGAACCTAACTTGCGCCGCGAGTGGAACGGCGCGCCGATTAACGGCGGGGAATACATGCGGTTGTTCGACGCGGCCTATAACGCCATTCGCAACGGCGAAGGCGGCCACAGCATCGTAATTATCACTGCCGGGCTGGCCCCCACCGGCATCAACGACGGCGTGCAGGCCGTGGATGACCGCGTGTATCTCCAGCAGATGTACGACGCGGGCCTGAATAACCCCGCCTACCAGAATGTCGTTCTCGGCGCGCATCCTTACGGCGCGTGGAATCCGCCGGACGCCCGCTGCTGCCTGAATTCCGGCCAGGGCTTTGACGACAACCGCACCTGGTTTTTCCTGGACAACCTGGAAGACTACCACGCCATCATGCAGCAAAACGGCGATTCGCGCCTGATCTGGGTGACGGAGTTTGGCTGGGGAACGTATGAAGGGTTTGTGCTGCCGGGCGGCGATCCGGCCCCACCCCCGCCAGGGGTGCCGTACTTCGCTTACATCGACGAAACGCAGCAGGCCAACTACATCATGCGCGCGTTTGAGATCGGCCAGAACCTGCCCTACGTGGGGCCGATGATCCTGTGGAACTTGAACTTCTCCAACACCGATTACGTGGTCCAGATGGACGAACGTTCGGCCTACGCCATCCTGCGCAACGACCAGGCCACCGATCCACTGCGCCCGGCCTTCCAGTTGTTAGAGGCTGCGCCCAAGCAGTAAGGGGCCGGTACATTTTGTAGGGGTAGGGGCGATCCTACGGTTCGTTTGCCCTACCCACACCGCCCCTTTCATTGTTTAGTCGTCCCCATCCCGTTGATCGAGCCGCGCCGCCGCGCCCTGCTCCATCGCGGTCACGCAGTGCGCGCAGTAGCCCACAAAACACGAGTGCGCCGTCAGCACGGTGACGCCCAGCGTCTGCGCGACTTCTTCGCGGAAGGCATCCACAATATCCGATTCGACCGGCACCACCGCGCCGCAGCGTTTGCAGGTGAGGGTATAGGTTTCGTGCTGGAAGCGGAAGCGGTATTCTTCGCGGTCCTGGTTCTCGCCCACCATCCGACCATCGATCAACTGCATGTCTTTGAACAGCGCCAGCGTGCGATAGACCGTCGCGATACTCAGGTTCTGGCCCTGCTGTTTGGCATGCTGGTGAATTGTCTCGGCATCCACAAAGCGCGCCTCGGCCCGCAACACATCGAGCAGCGCCTTGCGCTGGCTGGTCATACGGTGCCCCGCCGCGTGGAAGGCCGCCGCGATAGCTTCGTCGTCGTCGTGGTTGAACATGGGCAGGTTGCTGGTGGTCATACGCATTCACTCGCTATCAAGTATGTATCCCCTATTATCGCAAATTCGGCCCCAGACGAAAATGCGCAGAATATACCCGAAACGGACTCAGGTTTTTGCAGGTTTATGCATTGTCAGGCGAGGGGCATCCCGCTACAATCTACACAGCCTCACGCTTGACCAAAATACACGCACAAGGAGATTTTCGCATGAAATGGACTAAACTTGCCCTGATCGCGGTGCTGGTTCTAACGCTGGTGCTGGGCGTAGCGGCGACGGGCGCGCAGGACGACTCGCGCACGGTGGTGGATGCGCTGGGCCGCGAAGTGACGCTCGACGGCGCGCCAGAGCGCGTGGTGGGCATGAGCGCCTCGATCACCGAAATGCTGTTTGCCATCGGCGTGGAACCGGTTGGCGCAACAGAAGGCATTGAGTATCCCGAAGGCATGGACGAGCTGCCCACCTTCGGCACCGGCTACCAGCCCAATCTCGAAGCGCTGGCCGAACTCGAACCCGACCTGATCATCGCCAATGCCCAGTTGCAGGCTCCGCTGGTTGGTCAGTTGGAAGCCATCGCGCCCACCGTCTTCGTCCTGACGCTGGTGGCCGCCGACATTCCCGCCAACGTGCGCCTGATCGGCGAGATTACCTGGAGCGACGAAAGCGCCACTGCCCTGGCCGATGACTATGACGCCTTCCTGGAACAGGTGAGCGACGCCGCGAGCGAAATGGACGGCCCCTCGATCCTGATCATCGTCGGTACGCTGGATGTGCCCAACTATGGCAAGTCCACCACCTACCTGGGTGACATGGCCGTGATGCTGGGCGCGACCAACATCGCCGACGGCGAAGAAGACGCTGGCCCCTTCCCCGGCTATACCCAGTTGGACATCGAGCGCATCCTGGAAGAAGACCCGGACGTGATCCTGACCGTGACGCGCGGCGCACCTGGCACCCCGCCCATGCCGGAAACCATGAGCGAAGACCCGCTGTGGTCGGCGCTGACCGCCGTGCAAGAAGGCCGCGTGTTCGAACTCGATAACCGTCTGTACCTGGAAGCCCCCGGCCCGCGCTTCACCGAAGCCTTCGAAGGGCTGTACACCATCTTCTATGACGAAGAATTCGAACTGATGGACGACATGGAAGCGATGGAAGAAGAGATGGAAATGGAAGAAGAAGAGGCTGCCGCCGAATAGCAGCAGGTGCCCCCGACAACAACAGGGGTTGGCAATTTCCACCGGTAACGGTGTACCATTTACGGGTGCAGGGGCACCTGTGTCAACGACAAAACGGCAGGGGCTGTCCGGGCGACGCCCCTGCTGGTGTATCAGATACCGGTCATGAACCGGCCCGGTCGGAAGATGGAGTAACAAGTGACGGAGCAAGAGGTAACGGAGCGGCAGTTGTGAGCACCACGCACGCAGAGGTCCCCCAGGCACAAGCGCCGGTGAACCCTCTTCGGCTGACGTCCACCCAGCAGCGACTGGCGCTGCGTGTCGCCGTGATTATCCTGGGCGCACTGATCGTGCTGGGCGGCATGGCCTACAACCTGACGCACGGCAACACCGACGACCCGCTGGAAGACGTGATCACCATCCTGCGCGGCGAAGAAGACAGCGAGATCGGCCTCGCGCGCTACATCATTGTCAACAACCAGCGCTACCCGCGCGTGCTGCTGGCCGGGCTGGTCGGCGTCAACCTGGCGGTGGCGGGCGTGATGCTGCAAGGCGTGGTGCGCTCCCCGATGGGCGACCCGTACATCCTGGGCGTCTCGGCAGGCGCGGGCCTGACATCGTCCTACATCCTCACCAAGTACGTGTATGCCAGCCCGCATACCGTTTCGGCGGCGGCGTTTGGCGGGGCGCTGGCCGGCACGCTGCTGGTCTACCTGATCGCGTGGGACGGCAGCGGCACGACCACCACGCGCCTGGTGCTGACCGGCGTGGCGCTGACGACGATGCTGGGCATTATGACCACCTCGATCATCGTCATGAACGTGCAAGGCGGCGGGCAGATTTACTTCCAGCGGCTGGTGGGCGGGCTGTACGGCAAAAACATCGACGACTATTACCAGCTTGCGCCCTGGACCATCGGCGGGCTGGTCGCGGCGCTGGTGCTGGCGCGGCAGGCGAACATCCTGGCGCTGGGCGATGACGTGGCGCGCGGGCTGGGGCTGCACGTCGAGCGCACGCGCTTCCTGATGGCAGTGGCAGCCGCGATCCTGGCGGGCAGCGCGGTCGCCGTCGTGGGCATGATTGCGTTTGTGGGCCTGATCGTGCCGGTCTTTGTGCGGCTGGTGTTCGGCTCCGACTACCGTATCATGATCCCGGCCAACACGATCTTTGGCGCGGCGCTGGTGATCTGGGCCGATGCGCTGGCGCGGCTGCACGTTCCCGGTTGGCTGGGCGAAGCGGGAAACGAGTTCATTTCGGTCGGTATCGTGACGGGCGTCATCGGTGGGCCGCTGTTTTTGTGGATGGTGCGCGCGCGCCGGATGCAGTGGTGAGGGCCTGGCCAAAGATGGGACCAACGAAGGGGAAGTAATCATGACGAACGGTAATCATCCCGCAGTTTCCTTGCGCACCGACAACCTGACGCTCGGCTACCGGCGCGGCGTGGCAGTGGTACAGCGGCTGGTGTTGGACGTGGCACAGGGCGAGATCGTGACGCTGGTGGGCCCCAACGGTTCCGGCAAGAGCACGATTCTGCGCGCGCTGGCCCGCCTGATGCGTCCCCAGGACGGCGCGGTCTACCTGGATGGCAAGTCGATTCACCGCCTGTCCACACGCAAGGTAGCGCAGCAGCTCGCCATCCTGCCCCAACGCCCGGATGCCCCGGACGACCTGACCGTGCGCGAACTGGTAGCGCGCGGGCGGTTTGCGCGTCAGAGCTGGTGGCGTGCCTCCGGCCAGGAAGATCGCCAGGTTGTGGAGTGGGCACTGGCAGCCACCGGCATGGACGCCCTACAAGACCGGTTCCTCAACACGCTCTCCGGCGGCGAACGTCAGCGGGGCTGGATCGCGCTGGCACTGGCCCAGGAACCGCGTATTTTGCTGCTGGACGAGCCGACGACGTTCCTCGACATCAGTCACCAGCTTGAGGTGATGGACCTGCTGCAAACGCTCAATGCCGACAACGGACTGAGTATTGTGATGGTGCTTCACGACTTGAACCAAGCGGCGCGCTTCAGCCACCGGCTGGTCGCGCTGTGTAAGGGGGATGTCTACGCGGCTGGCCCGCCCGCCGAAGTCATGACGGAAGACATGCTGCGCGTGGTATTCCAGGTGCAGGGCGTGGTGGGGCGCGACCCACACACGGCCACGCCCACCTTTACGCCGCTCCAGTCTGTCCGGAACGGAAGTTCCGACCGGGATGGCAGCCCCGACCGGACCGACAGTTCCGACCGACCCGGAACCGTTAGCTCTTGCTGAAGAACCGCTGGAAAATCCAGATCGCGCCGCCGATGACGAGCACGATCACGGCGATGCCGACCAGCGCTTCGAGAATCTTCATCACGATGTTCAACACGATGAACACGGCGATGATGGCGATGGCCGCCACAACAACACGGCCCAGGGGTGACATTTCGCGAATACGATCGTTCATGTTATTTCCTCCGTAGCGGGGTGAATGCCTATTGGTTGGTGAGCAACTTGTAGAACAGGATGACGCCAACAACGATGATGGCCAAAATCGCCAGCGGGATCAGGCATTGCATGATGCCCAGCACAAATCTGATCAAGATATAGCCGACAATGATCCCGATTGCGACGAGAAGAATCTGCTCAAGGAGTGAAGATTTCCGAATCCGTTCGACCATGTTGTGTTCCCCTCCGGGTTGATCACTGAGTTCATTCATACATCATTACGGAAATAATGCGCGCCGGGTTGCGCGATTGCCTGGAGTATTGGCGGAACCACCGGATAATACAAAGCCCCCAATGAGGGGGCATATTAGCAGAACCTACATTCGCTACTAAAAACGGGTTCGGATCTGCGCATACATTATACACAATCATCCTTATTTTTGTGATCGATTTTGTCGGACGGGTAGATTCGGAACAAGCGGGGAGACACTTTTTTGTAGGGACGAAGCCTGTTTCGTCCTGGTCACCAGAAAAGCGGGTAGGGCAAGCCCTACCCCTACGAATCCGTCCCTCGTACCATTTGTATATCAACCAAGACATAAACCAGGTGGCAAAAACAACATGGACCCCAACCGCACCGTCAACATTGGCATCCAGGTGCTGCCATTGACCGAGGAAGCGCTGCCCATCATCGAGCGCGCTATCGCCACGCTGCAAGCCAACGCACAGTTGAACAGCGATCTAACCGTCGAAGTCGGGCCGCTGGAAACAACCATCGAGGGGCCGTTCGAAGCCGCCTTCGACGCTGCCAAAGCCGCGCACCTGGCCTGCATCGAGGCCGGAGCCGACCACGTCGTGACCTTCATCAAGATCGCGGACGGGGCGGGCGGCAGCATGACGATTGAGGAAAAAACAGCCCGCTACCGGGAATAGACATCACCCAACAGGCTGGTCACAACGCGAAGTTCTCGACGCGGTAGAGCGTGACGCGCGTGCGTGGCGCAGCAGCGCGCAACCGGGTTTGCAGCGTCTGGAGCTGGGCCACCGTTTCGTCCTCGTTCAGCGGGCGGATTCCGGCCACCGTCGCCTGGTAATCGTATTCGGTGCCGGGCATGGGTACGTAGCGCGAGAGGTACACCAGGTCATCCGGGCCCAGGTCCATCGCCTGCACTGCCGCCACCGAACCCTCGACGTGTGTCGCGGCATACTGATCACCACCGATCCCGGCCATAATGATCACGCCGACGGCCACCCCACCCGCACGCAGCGCATGCACAGCGTCGATGGCGTGGTCCGCTTCGCCCGGTTTGTTGAGGAAGCGCAGCAGCGCATTGTCGCCCGTTTCCAGGCCGATGTAGGCCCGCTGCAAGCCCAGCGCGTGCAGCGCCGCCCACTCCGCCGCCGATTTGCGTTCCACGTCAAACGCGCTTACAAACGAATAGACCGGGCGCGGTTGCCCCGGTTGACTCGACAAAGCTTGTTCGCCAAAATAGCGCTGCGCGATCTCCAGGAGGGCCAGCAGACGCGGCTGAGGAATGATGAGCGCGTTGGCGTCGGCCAGGAAGATTCCGCGCCGCAGGCTGAGTCCCGCGCCAAAGAAGTCCCGCACCCCCGCACAGTGCGCCTCGAACTGATCCGGGGAGAAAATGCGGAAGGGGCGGTCGCGGTACAGGCCGCAGAACGTGCAGCGGTTCCACGAGCAGCCCTGCGTGGCTTGCAGCACCAGCGCCAGGTACTGGTCCGGGGGCAGAATGCTGACCGGGCTGTAGAGCGAGCGGTAGACGGCGGCATCTTCCGCCAGCCGTCCGGGGCCGAAGTCGAGGACCAGCGCCAGGGCATCACGCAGACGGTCGCGGTGTGCCGGGACCAGCGCCAGATCGGGCACTACGTCCGCCAGCGCGCGCACATCCTCGAACACGCGGCCCACCAGGCGCGCGCCATCTGCAGAGGGGAGTTCGCGCCGGGTGTGGTCAGACTGGCCGTTTGGGTCCGTTCCCTGGCCACCGCGAAAAATGATGCGGTTGTCGAGCGTGCGCTGGTAGCTGCGGTCGTCTACAAACAAACTCAGCAGCCGCCCGGCCCGGTCGAAGCTGTAGCTGGTGCCGAAGCGCGGCGAAAGCACGATGGCGGTTGCGGTCAGGTTGGCGGTGATGGTTTCGTCTGTTCGTGGATGGGTAGCATGTATGGGCATCAGACGCTCTCGAAAATAGGTTTGTGGTTGCTGATCAGAGGTTGTTGGTAGGACGTCAGGCAGAACGCGCGGTTGCCTGGGCCAGACCAGGCACCAATCACCGACGACTAACCGCTAATCACCATCCTGATTATACGCCAACTGGCCCCAACCGGTGGAATAGGAGTATCATGGTAATAGTACGTCGAGCCGGGAAAGGCAAGCAAGCAATGGCGAAGTTTGATCCCAATGAGTCATTCGAGTTGGAACGCTACAACCCGGAATGGCCACAGCACTTCGAAGAGGAATGCCACTTGATCGAGGAAGCGCTGGGTGACCACGTGCTGGAACTCAATCATATCGGCAGCACCTCGATCCCTGGGATGCGCGCCAAACCGATCATCGATATCCAGTTGGTGGTAGAAGCCTTTGCACCTATCGAGGAATATGAGCGCCTGTTGTCTGGGCTGGGCTATCACCTGCACGCACACAAGGATTTTGACCAGCGCGACCACCTATTTTTCTGGAAAGGCGAGCCACGCACGCATCACCTGCACGTCTCGGAATACGCCACCTGGGAACACTACCGCTACCTGCTGTTCCGCGACTACCTGTGCAAGCACCCGGAGATGGCGCAACAGTACCAGGCCATCAAGCAGGAACTGGCCGACGCCTTCAAAGCCAAGCGCCCGGCCTACACCAAAGGCAAAACCGCGTTCATCGAGTCGGTGGTGGCCTATGCGCTGGAGGAACTGGGCGACGAA